>DOIU01000301.1 GCA_003511825.1 Gammaproteobacteria bacterium
GGCAACAGTGGCTTTACGAAAACGCTGATCGCACCACGCGCGCGTGACAGCCAAGTTGATAGCCGACGTCGCAGCACCGACAGGCTGTCCATAAAAGGCAGTAGATAGAGACCGAACAAGCTTTGCTCTCGCGCATCGGGCCGCCGAGAGAGACCAAATCGCGGGCGAGCCTGCCCCTTTGAAATCACCAACGTCCCCCCCAACCAATCCCAGATCGCGAGCATAGCGCCGTAGTTTCGATTGAAGTGTTGCGGTGCGCTGGAGTGATGTAACTGATGCTGGAACGGCGAAATAAAAACGTGCTCCAACCCTGACCAATACCGCAGGTGGATATGTGAATGACGCAAGTTAGCACCGGTCACATTAAACGCAAACACCACGACGCTCGCGCCCAAGACAGTCAGCAAATTCACCTGTGTACCGAACACAAAGACAAACACCGCCGTGACGCCGCCCTGGACGATGGCGCCCCGCAATGCGAACAAAATACTCTCGACCGGATGCGTCCGATACACCGTCAGGGGTGAGAGGGTTCGCGCCGAATGGTGCACTTTGTGGAACGCCCACAGCATGGGCCACTCGTGAAGTAAGCGGTGCAAGCCATAGCGTGAGGCATCGTCGAGCAGGAAATAGCTCACCGTGAACAGCGCCGCCACCAGCCACTGCGGCCATATCAACAAGCCTCCGGGATTGTGTAGAGCGTCCGCGAGGAAAAGGTAAACCGCGCCCGCCACCACCAAGCGCCCCAACAGCAGGGGTGACAGCGCGAGCATAATGGCTTGATTGATCAAAAAGACGCGCAGATCCGCGCGACCGGAAGCGCCCAAGAAAACCCGACGGTCAAAGCCCGCACGCAGTGCGCGTATGAAGCTGACACGTTTGACCCACATTAACCAGGCTATTGCAATGACCAAGGCCGTCGCCAGATACGCGAGGTGGATGCGCTTAGCCGGGTCCAGCACCTGGGCCAGTAACGCATCCAGATACTTCTCTAAAAAGCTATCAACCATGAATGCGCAAACGCTCCCCGAGGGCACTGCATACATGCAGCGCCCGCTGCCTGCGCGTGTATTCACATTCGCCAAGCATTCTTAGCAAAGACGTGACTTAATCGGTCTCGGTGCCGGCACCACCGAGCGTCTCAAGCAGTCCGCCTAGCTCGGCCAAGAGGTCATTGCTGCGCGCTTTTAGATCGAAGGTTTCTGCCAATAACTTCTGCACTTTAAGCATGTGCAGACGGTACTCTTTAAGATCCTCTGAAGGCCCTTGCTGGTAATTGCCGTCGGCATCAATCCCGGTGACTTGTGTATTGCCGAGCAAGACGGGGCTAAACCCGACCATGCGATTAAGCTTCGTCGCCGTCTCTCCCAGATTGCGTTTGCCGGTTTGCAAAGCGAGGATAAAGCCTTTCAGCTCACCCCAGTGCTTGGCGTATTGACGGAAAACTTTGCTCGCATCCATGTTCTCCTCAACCGCTTGCTCTAAGGCTTTGACGTCTTTATAGACCGAACCGGCATACTTAAACGCAGCTTCGGCAATGACCTGCTCCCACTGGGTTGCAATGCTATCTGCCAGTTGTCGCAATTCGGTCCGTTGCGCATCGGTGAGCGCCTTGCCGTCTGCATCAGCGATCAACTGTCGGCCATCAATGAATGCGCGGGTGATGCTGTGAAGGTAATCGCTTTTGCCGCCTTTGTCCGCGTTCGCAGCATAGTAGGCATGGGCATAGGTCATCTCCGTGTAGAGGTCGACCACACCATCCCCATTGGCGTCAGCCTTGTCGAAAACGGCGGGCTTGCCCTTGGCAATGGCGTAAGCATCTTTGGGCGTCAGGGCCAAGGTATTGGCAGGGGTACCAAAATACCCAAAAGCCTCATCCCAGGAGTGCTCCTTACCCGTATACACCGCCCCTTCTTTGTAGGGTTTGTCATTGGGTTTGTTGTCCGCTGACAGTTTTTCATCCAGGTAGTTATCCACCGCCTGGTGATAAAACACCGCTCCCATCATGAATTTTGAGATCAGCTGTCCATAGTCATAGCCGGTGAGAGGATCGAAACCACCTTCCGTTGCAGCGGCTTTTTCCATCATGAACTCAATCACTTCGGGCCCGGTCATATTGCCTGGCCAACCGGTGATCGTGCCCTTGTAGGTTTTACTTTTCAGATCTTTCCCTTTTGAGATTTCATCGATCTGGGTTTGTTTGAGCTTAAAGGCTCCCGTGCTGCTCGGCGCCAATACCGCTCGCCCTGCCTCCTTGCCGCTGTAGTACGCCGTCATCTGCGCCAACAGCGCTTCGTTCGCTTGGCCCTCGCCCTGAGCAGCCAACTTTTTGATGCCGTTGTGCAACAAATGCCGAGCGATCTGCCCCGTGTAGGAGACAGACGTTGAAGCATCGCCGGAATAACCCGACAGCGTCACGGGATAGTCGGCATAGACCGCCGTTTCAGACGCAGAGACATTCTGCGCAAAAAACAGCGCAGACAGAATAGACACAGAAACTAATGACTTAGACGCGTTCACGTGAGACACCCTGAAGGTACATGGAGATAGAGAAAGGCCAGTCAGCGGCGTTAAAGCGCCTTGGCCAAAATTTTTTTAATCACACTATCACAGATAAAGAAGACATGGCAAATGGTTCGCATTACGTTTTTTACGCACTTTTTAGCAGGTTTTTCCAACGTATGTCAGCGTTCAGTATTGTCTGCCGATCCCAGCTTATCCCAAACACACTGTCATACAGACAAACCCGCAGCAACAGACCAATGCAGTGATCGTCGTAACATCTTGACGCGTCTGAAGCGCTCGCCGCTCGCTCCTATTTTCCTACAAAAATCCACATTAGAAACAAGTGTTTATAGCGCATTATTTTACAGTCGTTCACAAACATGGCGCGAATAAACACTAACCTGCATTACGTCTTTTACTAACGCGGTGTTTTTGCGTATTTCCGGCTAAATCAATCGGGCAAATTTGCCGTTAATTATCTTGTCGGGGGGACGCTCCAGAACGTATAGACACTGCCATTACCCTGGACGGTGCCCAGGAGCATTATGTTGTTCAATATTTTTAAATCAAAATCAAAGCCTTCAGCGCCAAAGACGGCCAAGGGTCGAGGAACCTCGCGGGTCAAACACCGCCAGGACGCGCGTATGCGCACCGAAAAAATTACCGTCGATCAGCTTCGCATCGGTATGTTCGTGCGCGAGCTGGATATTCCCTGGGAGCAAAGCACCTTTATGTTTCAGGGTGTCGAGATCAAGAGCCAACAAGATATTCTCGACGTCCAACGCCAATGCCAACACGTGTGGGTCGATTACACCGAATACCGCCTGGCAGACACACCCGAAGAGGCCTCCACCGGCAGCAGCGCATTCAATGGCAAGCGCTCACTCTTGGAGGTTGAAGAAGCGTATCCAAAAGCCAAAGAAGCCCACAAAGAAACGCAGGGCGTGGTTACACAGCTGTTCTCGGACATGCGTCTGGGTGGCGAGATAGACGTCGATCGTGTCAAGCAGAGCATTCACACCTCGGTCGAATCCATTAAACGCAATCCGGATGCCTCTATCTGGCTCACGCGTTTGCATGAAAAGGACAATTTGACAGCGCAACATGTGCTGAACGTCGCCGCACTCAGCATCATCACCGGGCGGGCATTGAATCTGTCCCAAAGTGCTTTAGAAAATTTGGGCGTTTGCGCGCTCATGCATGATATCGGCAAAACGCTGTTGCCACTCGAACTGATCAACCGACGCGGTGGCGAATGCAACGACGTAGAGCGCGGTCTGCTGCGCACCCATCCGCAACTTGGGCACGACATCCTCAGCAAAACCAAAAACATGTACGAAGGTGCAGCGGCGGTGGCGCTGACCCATCACGAACATGTTGACGGCAGCGGTTACCCTCGCAACCTGAAGGGTGACGACATTCCTGAGTTCGCGCGGATCATTGCGATTGCCAATGCCTATGACAATCTCACCAGCACGCTGATCAACCCGGATGCCATCTCGCCCACAGAAGCCTTGGACCACTTATACGCACAGCGCGGTAAACAGTTCGATGATCGGCTGGTATTGAAGTTTATCGACGGCATCAGCATCTTCCCGCCAGGCAGTATCGTCGAAATGACCAATGGTGAGGTGGGCATCGTGCTCTCAACAACGCAAGAAAAACTCAACCCTCGCGTGATCATTATCTTGGATTCCGCGAAAGACGCCACCGCGCAACAGATGGTGGACTTATCACAAATGCATGCCGATGCGAACGGAGAACCTTACCGCATCAAGACCACCTTAGCGGATGGCAGCTACGGGATCGTCGTGGATGAGTTTCAGCGCGCCGGGCTTCGCCTGGGTTAAGGGCCCCTATCCACCGACAATCGTCACGACGCCAGCACGCGCTGCACTCCTTCAGCCATCGCTTGATAGCCAATCGGTTTGCGCAACACTTCCGTCTCGCGAATCGCTTGGCTGGACTCTGCATAGTCGATATCCGCATAACCCGACGTGAAAATAATCTTGAGGTCAGGACGCAGACGAATGGCCGTCTCAGCCAACTGGATACCGCTGATGCCGAGCGGAAGTTTGATGTCTGTCAATAAGAGATCGACCGTCGTGTCCGACTGCAGGATGCGTTCAGCATCAGGGGCGTTTTCAGCACGACAGGTCTTATAGCCGAGGCTTTCTAACTGTGCGGCAACGATATCCAACAACTCCACTTGATCTTCAACCACCAAGACCCGATCCCCACTGCCGCGAGGCACGCAGATCGGGCGTTTTTCAGCGACGCGTATGGACTCCTTGGAACGCGGCAGGCAGATGCGCACGGTGGTCCCCTGCCCCGACAACGAATCAATGGAGATCGCTCCTTGAGACGACTTGACAAACACGTACACCATGGACAGACCGAGACCACTGCCGCCCTCACCCTTACCTCGTGTGGTAAAAAACGGCTCAAACGCGCGTTGACGCACGTCGTCCGTCATGCCAAAACCGTTGTCGTGAATTTCGAGTAAGAGGTGATCAACGGTCAAGGTATCAGGGTCCTTTTTCTGGATCGAGGCATCAGGAACATTGCGTGCGTGCAGCGTGATATCGCCATATTCACCCAGTGCCGCCGTGGCATTGAGTATCAAGTTAAGCAGACTGTTCTCCAACATGGCGCGGTCAACGTAGAGCGGCCATAAATCCGGTTGGACATAGTAGTGCAACTGCACCTGCTTGGTCAGAGAACGCGGCACCAGTTCAGACATGCCGGCCAGCACATCAGATAAGTACAACACTTCGGGCGACAGGCTGCTGCGACTGGAAAAAAGCAACAGCTGATCAACCAGGCGCATGCCACGCTTTACGGTGGCCAGAATGGTATCGGCATAGCGCACGGTCGCAGCGGTGTCGCTCATCCGAATCAACTCCGCATTACCGGTAACAACCGCGAGAAGGTTGTTGAAGTCGTGCGCAATCCCGCCAGTCAATTGCCCGACCGCCTCCATTTTTTGCGCGTGGATCAAGCGATTCTCAACTTCCTTGCGCTCAGTGATATCGAGCACAATGCCAAACACACCCAACGCATGCCCAGATTGATCCAGTGGAAACTCAATGCGTTCACGCAAATACAACAAATGACCGGTACTGCGTTTGAGTGTGCGGACGATTTCATCGGGTGTCCCCCGCGCGAGCGTTTGCGAATAGAATTGCGAGAGCTTTTTGCGTTCAGCGTTGCTGCTGAGATTGACAAGATCGTCCAGCGACTGAATCGGTGCAGTGTCACGGGATTCGAGAATGTGCAGCAGGCCGTCCGAGCAAGCGATATGTCCGTCCGCGCCCATCACCCAGTAACCAAACTTGGCCATTTGCTGCGCCACCTGAGATTGGCTATCAGCACGCTGCAAGGCAAAATTCTGTGCGCGCAAGTTCTCATTGGCGGCATTCAACTGCTGAAACGCCACACGCATTTTGCGCAACCACGTCAGCCAAAACATCGCAATCAGCACCAGTCCGCTGACCAGCAGCAAGCCAATACTCATGGCTAATAAGCGCTCGGAGTACTGGCGCGTTAACAGCATGCCTTGCTTGAGGGGATCGAGAAAACTCCGGCTTTGTAAATCGTTGAAGGTGGCTTTATACCAATCTGAAAAGGCTTTTCTGTCTGCATCTGTCTGGTTCAGAAGGTGCTGCGTCGCGCGCCGCGCCCCTGCGTCGATATCGTGTACCAATAAAAACAAGACATCTTCACCCCGCATCCCCGCCGCCGACAAGGCCGATTCAAGCACCTGCCGACTCGCCATCACACGGTGGCGAATCACATTTTCCTGTGCCAGTAGCGCAAGCGTATTTTGTAAGACTTCTTCCAGACCGAAGTTCGGGTCTGGCATTTCCACATGCCGCGCCGCAAGAATTTGCGCGCGTTGGATATCGAGCCAGAGCGAAATCTGTTTCTCCTCAAGCACACTGAGCTTGCGCATCCGCACATGGTTCAGCATCAGGTAGGCACTCATCAAGACAGCGGCGACAATCAGTGCCAAGAGGAGTGCGATAAACCCTTTGCGCAGAAAAAAACGCTGTCCTTTATCCGTCGGTATCTGACTCATTGGGCGCGCTTATCACGCCACGACGCAGCTGGTCGCGTTCCATGGACTCAAACAGCGCCCGAAAATTCCCTTCACCAAACCCTTCATCTCGTTTGCGTTGTATAAACTCCAAAAAAACCGGCCCCAGCAGTGTTTGTGAGAAAATCTGCAGTAACAGTCTGGGGTCCCCGTCCTCGGTCGAACCGTCCAGCAGTATGCCACGACACTGCAATTGTTCAAGCGGCTCGCCGTGGCCAGGCAGGCGTGTTTCAAGCATCTCGTAGTAGGTATCGGGCGGAGCTGTCATGAACGTCATGCCACACGCTTTCAGTTTGTCCCAACAGCTATATAGATCATCACATGCCAAGGCAATATGCTGAATGCCTTCGCCATTAAAGGCCATTAGGAATTCTTCAACCTGGCCACCTCCGCCGGAGGCTTCCTCATTGAGGGGAATACGAATTTTGCCATCTGGTGCACTCATCGCGCGCGAGGTCAAGCCGGTGTATTCACCCTTGATGTCAAAGAACCGAAGCTCGCGGAAATTAAACAACCGCGTGTAAAAATCCGCCCAATAATTCAGACGCCCTCGGTACACATTGTGGGTCAAGTGATCAATCGTATGGAAACCACAGCCCACTGGGTGCGGATCGACGCCGTCCAGGTAAGCAAAATCAATATCATAAATGGCGCTGCCATCGGCATAGCGATCAATCAGGTAGATGGGCGCGCCGCCGATGCCCTTGATCGCCGGCAAACGCAGTTCCATCGGGCCGGTAGGAATCTCCAGCGGCTGCGCACCCAAGGCCAAAGCGCGTGCATATGCCTGATGTGCATCTTTTACCCGAAATGCCAAGCCACACGCAGACGGCCCATGCTCCTGGGCAAAATACGCAGCACGGCTGTCGGGCTCCCGGTTGAGGATAAAGTTAATGCCTCCCTGGCGATACAAATCGACATCTTTGGATCGGTGATGAGCGACCCGGGTAAACCCCGCAGCAGCAAAAACCGCCTCGACCACACCCGGATCTGGACCACAGAACTCGATAAACTCAAACCCGTCGAGCTGCATCGGATTATCAATGGCTTCGCTCATCACACTCCCTCCCCCGAGCTGGGTGTTTCGGCGCTGAGATAGGCTGCAACGCTGTTTTTAGGATACCCGCTTTTTCACGTAACGACCGGGTGCAGGCTCCAGCGGCACAAACTCCCCATTCCCAGGGCCGACTGCCTCAATGGATTCTCGACCACCCTGCGCCTGCAGCCAAGCTTCCCAGTGAGGCCACCAACTGCCCCCCACTTTTTTCGCGCTGTCCAGCCACGCTTGCGACTCGCCCTGCGTATCGCCGTCGATCCAGTAATGGCGTTTATTCTTGCTGGGTGGATTAATGACACCCGCAATGTGGCCACTGGCTCCCAAAACAAACTCTACCGGCCCGGCAAACAAGTCGCGGACCTTGTACGTGGCTGTCCAGGGCGCGATATGGTCTTCAACCGCACACAAAAAGTAGCTTGGCGTTTCAATCGCGCTCAAATCAATGGCTTCACCGCAGAAGGTAAGCGCATTGGGCTTCACTAGGCGGTTTTCGAGGTACATGTTCTCGACATACGACACATACATATTGGCAGGCAAATTCGTCGGATCGCTATTCCAGTAGAGAATATCAAAAGGCATCGGCGTCTTGCCCTTGAGATAATTATTGACCACATAAGACCAGATCAAGTCATTGGCGCGAAGCATCGAGAACACCAAGGCCAGGTCGCGCCCTGCCAACATGCCCGCCTTTTTGACAATCTCCTCGCGTTCACTGACCTGGACCGGATCAATGAACACGCCGAGTTCGCCGGGTTCGTAAAAATCGAGCAAGGTGGTGAAGAATGTCGCCGACGCAACGGTTTTGTCAGCTCGCGCCTGCATCACAGCCAGGGCCGTCGCCAGCAACGTTCCCCCAACACACCAAGCCACGGCATTGAGCTGCTCCACGCCATGAATACGCTTGATGACATCAAACGCCGTCATCACGCCACGTTCAATGTAGTCATCCCAACACAAGTCACTTTTGTCTTCGTCAGGATTTGCCCAAGAGAGGATAAACACACTATTACCTTGCTCCACGCAGTAGCGAACAAAGGAATTCTCGGGCTGCAGATCCAAGATGTAGTATTTATTGATAAACGGAGGAATGATCACCAAAGGCCGCTCGGCGACCGTGTCGGTTAAGGGTTTGTAGTGGATGAGTTGGAACAGATCATTTTCAAACACCACCTGTCCCTCGGTTGTCGCCAGGTTTTCACCCAGCCGAAACGCGCCCTCATCAGTCATGCTGATGTGGCCTTTTTCGAGGTCACCCAAGAGATTACGCATGCCATCGACCAGGCTTTGGCCCTGGGTATCAATCGCCTGCTGGATCACTTCCGGGTTGGTGGCCAAAAAGTTAGTCGGTGAAAACGCATCGACGTACTGGCGCGTGTAGAACAGCAATTTTTCCTTATCCGCGTCACTCAATGACGTGGAGCGCGCCGCATCATAGAGCGCCTCGGATGACAGCAGGTAAGATTGATGGATGTAATCGAACAAGGGATTGTCATGCCATTGCGCCCCCTTAAAGCGACGATCTGTCGGCCGTTGAGAACCGTTGCCGGATGCCGCAGTGGGCACGCCCGCGAATGCATCAAACCAAATACCCGCCTGCTGTTTCTGATATTGCAACACCCGCTCGGTCCACCCCATGGGATCGCTGGCATATTGCACACCCAGATCAGCCCAGGCCTTAAACCAACCGCGCTGCATGTCTTTTACGAGCGCACTGGGCAAGCCCTGTATCCAATCGGTCATCAAGTCTTGAGAGTGTTTCAGTGAATCGGGTGAGAACGGGTGTGGGTATTTGTCGGTCATGCGGGTTCCTCGGTTTATGACTGAAGCAAGCGTCTCTTCAGCGATTATTCTGCGCGCCTGGCAGGACGCACTGGGTTACTGTATCGCACATTCTGAGTGTGTGTGACAAATCCACTGCCGGAGAGGGCGTCGAGCCAGTTGCCGAGGCACAGTGATGGCTCAGCAACTCATGACACCGCTGACGTGCGCTTGCTCAAGGCATCGCGAATTGCCTTGCCCAACTGGTGTTGCGTGTAGGGTTTTTCCAACACCTGGCCGAGCGCTTGGCGCAGCTCGGGGTTGTCCAGCGCGCTGGCATGACGCAGCTTCTGCCGGTAGCCACTGGCGACAATGATTCGTAGCGTTGGATTGAGCTTGAGCGCCCGGCGCGCGAGTTCGTAACCATTGATACCTCCGGGCATGACGATATCGGTGAACAACACGTCTATACCGTCTTTGCGTTCTAACAATCGCAAGGCACTGCGCCCGTCTGAGGCCGTCAAGACGCGATACCCCAGTTGGCGCAGAAACGAGCTGGCGATGCGTAACAAGCTGTGTTCGTCATCCACCACCGGGACCGTTTCCCTGCCATGCAAGCCCTTCAGTGTGGCGGGCACTGGCACGGGTGCGGGGGCTTCTTGCCCGATGTCGGCTCGGGGCAAGTAAATCCGAATGGTCGTTCCCAGCCCTAGCTCCGACTGGATATCAATATGCCCGCCGGATCGATGCACAAACCCGTACACCATACTCAATCCCAAGCCCGACCCTTGCCCCGAATCTTTGGTGGTAAAGAACGGATCAAACGCTTTCTTGACGACATCATCGGACATACCTTGCCCATTGTCGCTGATGGTCAGCAATACAAAGCTACCCGAACGCCCCGCCGCAGGTGTTTTCTCGCAGCGCTCTGGACTGCAGTTTTCTGTTTTGATCAGCAAGGCACCGCTGCCAGACATGGCATCACGCGCATTCAGCGTGAGATTAAGGATCGCGTCTTCCAAGTCCCCCGCATCCACGCGGCATTGCCAAAGATCCGGTTCCAGTGTCAACCGGATATCAATCGAGACTGTCAGCGACTTCTCAATCAAATGGTACAGCTCGCGGATCACACTATTGACTGAGACCAAGGATTCCCCGCCTGGGTGGTTGCGTGAGAAGCGCAGCAACTTCTTGGTAATCACGGTGCCTCGATTGGCACTGCTCAACGCCGCATCGATGTGCTCATGCAGCGTCTGACTGGTGCCGGGAAGGTTTTTCATCAGCTCCAGATTGCCAACGATAATGCCCAGAATATTATTGAAATCATGGGCAATGCCGCCGGTCAAATTCCCGACGGCTTCCATTTTTTGTGCTTGGCGGAAATGCTCTTCCAAGAGCTTACGATCAGTGATATCAGTCGCCACGGCCTGGAAATAGTCAACGCGGCCTTTTACATCAAAAAATGCCTGTGTGGTCCACAAGTGGCATCGCCGCTGACCCTTGCTGCCAACCGTATCCATCTCATATTGCTGTATCGGGTTGTCGGGCGAAAAACGCCCAAGATACGTACGAAAGCCGTCGCGATCATCCGGTGGTAAGAAGTCCGTGAGCCGTCGCCCAACAGGGCTTTGTGATCGGTGGGAAAAAAACCGGCGAAAAGCGCCATTGACGAAGCGCAAGCGAGAATCGGGTGAAAACCGACAAATCAGATTGAATTGCCCCTCCACCAAGGATTGATACTGATCCTCACGTTTTCGGATTTGCTTGGACTGATCAGCGATGATGCCCTCGAGATCACCGCGTGTTTTACCAAACATATTGCGCAACGGCACGTCAGCCAACAGATACTGGACAAAACGCGCTCGGAAAATCAGCAGCAACGCTAACAACATGGGCGCATGTAATACACCCAACATGACGCCTTTAGCGAGTGTTTGCTCAGAATCTGCTTGGAAGGTAATCAGTGACGCCGGGCCAAGCACAGCCACATAGACTGCCGTAAAACCCACCATCATGACGCTCGGGCTGTGGATGCGTTTTTTGAGAGGCTCCACCACCAGAAAAAACAGCAGCACGCTCAACATCAGTTGCACTGTCATCGCGATGATGACCGAACTCGGTTGCCCGAACGGTGCCGACACGACCATCGCGGCATCCTGCTCGCCGATA
>DOIU01000113.1:0-5243 GCA_003511825.1 Gammaproteobacteria bacterium
CGTGTCTACCAATTCCACCACGTCGGCAAAGATCAAATCAAAGAAACTCAGTTCGGCGCTTATTCAGCGCTTGATGGCGCAGGAGCCGGTAGGTCAGAATCCGCTTGTGGCGCACTCGGAGCCGCTGGCAGATCAGAGGGTGCTGCGGGAGGCTCGGGCACATTGGACTCACTCTCCGCTTCTACTGCGGGCGGACTCTCAAAACCCTCAACCACACTGTTACTGGTCGATTCCCGGTGCGCAGCCATGTAAAACAGGATGAGGCTGGTGACAAAAAATGCAACCGCCATCATCGTTGTCATGCGTGTCAAGAATGACGCCGCACCGCGCGCGCCAAAGACGGTTGACGAGGCACCACTACCAAACGCGGCACCCGCATCAGCACCTTTCCCGTGCTGAATTAACACCAGGCCGATAACCGTCAACGCAAGGATGACGTGAACAACCAGAACAAAAGACTGCATATTAGGTCCCTGACGCGGCCTGACATATCGCCAGAAAATCCTGGCTATCAAGTGCCGCGCCGCCAATTAATCCACCGTCGATATCTGTCATACCGAACAATTCGGCTGCATTGCCAGGTTTGACACTGCCACCGTATAAAATTCGTAATCCCGCAGCGACGTCCGCGTTATGCTCACCGACTTTTTGTCGAATAAATGCATGTACGTCTTGCGCCTGCTGGGGTGTCGCTGTTTTTCCTGTGCCTATGGCCCAAACCGGCTCATAAGCCACCACCGCATTCTCGAGGACGTCTGCGCCCGCCCGCTCTAGCAAGGCACCGAGCTGACGACCAACCACCGCTTCGGTCACGCCGGATTCGCGCTCATCAAGTTGCTCACCCACACAGAGAATCGGTGTTAAGCCGGCTTTCTGAACAGCGAGGAACTTCTCAACCACCACCTCATCGCTATCACCGAACAAGCTTCTGCGCTCTGAGTGACCGAGAATGACGTAGCCACAGCCATATTCCGCAAGCATTGGCGCCGAGACTTCACCGGTAAATGCACCACTCTCTTGAGCCGCTGCGTCCTGAGCGCCAAGTTTAACCTGCCCTTCCTGCAACATCTGCTGCACCTCAGCAAGATGCACATACACAGGACAGACAATCACTTCAACCGCCGCGTCTGTCGCACCCGCCACAACTTCGGTCGCAAGCTTAACTGCACTTTCACGCGTGCCATTGAGCTTCCAGTTACCAGCAACTATCGGAGTTCTCATGAATCCAGACCTCATTTGCGTCTTACGGAAAAGTGCGCTAGCATACAGTCGCGCTCGACACAAATCAATAAAAAACCCGCGCTATCGGCTGAGATCATGATGGCGATACGAAAAGACTGGCTAGTGACTAGCCGAGGGCCGCCCCAACAGCTGTCGCAACCTCGTTACAAATTTTCTCGACGTCATTGGCCACCTTACCTTCAACCATGACGCGCACAACGGGCTCGGTACCTGAGGGTCGCAACAGCACACGCCCGGAGTCACCCAACTTCCCCTCTGCCTTACCAACGGCATCGCGCACGGCCGGGTTCGCATTGATATCGACGCGCTTACTCAGCGGCACATTCAACAAGACCTGCGGATACCGAGTCATCCCCGACTTGAGCGCAGAGAGGGTTTCACCACTCTGCCGCATATATGCCAACACCTGTAACGCCGCGACGATGGCATCCCCTGTCGTGGTTCTGTCGAGACAGATGATATGGCCAGACGACTCGCCGCCCAGGGTCCAGGCTTTGTCGTTCAATTTCTCCAGCACATAGCGATCACCAACGGCGGCACGGTCAAACTCAATGTTCATCGCCTGCAAGGCGTGCTCCAGCCCCAAGTTGCTCATCAACGTGCCGACAACACCTCCCGGAAGTTCACCGGCGTCATGACGTGCCTTTGCCAGGATGTAAAGGATTTGGTCGCCATCAACAATCTCACCGCGATGATCCACCATGATCAAGCGGTCACCGTCACCGTCCAGCGCCACACCTATATCAGCACGCTCCAATAACACATGAGCACGCAGATTGTCAGGTGCTGTCGCGCCGCAATCGAGATTGATATTCAGCCCATTCGGTTCATTACCGACAGCAATCACCTCAGCCCCAAGCTCTTCGAATACGCGTCGCGCGATATCGTAAGCGGCACCATTGGCGGAGTCGACAACGAGCTTAAGACCATTCAGCCGACTGCCCGATGGGTATGTACTCTTACAGAATTCGATATACCGCCCAGCCGCGTCGTTCACGCGACTGGCGCGACCGAGCTCAGCGGAATCAACCGTGGTTAGCGGCTCATCCATCATCGCCTCAATTTCCAGCTCGGTATCATCGGGTAACTTGGACCCGTCGCTGGAGAAAAATTTCAAGCCATTGTCAAAATAGGGATTGTGCGATGCACTGATGACGATGCCGGCAGCGGCGCGGAATGTGCGCGTTAAGTAGGCGACCGCCGGCGTGGGCATGGGTCCGAGCATACGGCTGTCAATGCCTGCAGAAGACAAACCTGCCTCCAGTGCCGATTCAAACAAGTAGCCAGAGATACGGGTGTCTTTCCCGATCAACACTTCTTTATTACCCTGGTTGGCCAACACCTTACCCGCAGCCCAACCCAGCTTCAGAACCGAAGCGGCAGTCATCGGTTCGGTGCCAACACGTCCGCGCACACCATCGGTTCCAAAATACTTTCTCGACATGACTTGTCTCCTGGCTCCTGTCAGTTGTCTAAGAAAAAGATAGCAAATAATCCGGTTTCTTCAGCGAGTGTCACGGGCAATTTGCATGCTCCACCGCTGCATACACTTGCATGGCTTGTACCGTTTCCAAAACATCATGAACACGAACGATACGCGCCCCTCGACTCACGGCCAAAACCGCAGCTGCCACACTGGCCACCAAGCGCTCTGACACCGGCACATCAAGTAACTGCTGGAACATCGACTTTCGCGATAGCCCCACCAATAGGGGGTAACCCAAATCCGCCAGACGATCCAAGTGCTTTAAGAGACACAGGTTATGCGTCAGCGATTTACCAAACCCAAATCCCGGATCGAGCAGAATATTCTCGCGCGCAATCCCCCCGGCTTCGCAGACCGCAGCACGTGCTCGCAGAAAATCACCCACCTCTTGCACGACGTCGTCATACGCTGGATTGGCTTGCATGGTGCGCGGTGCGCCTTGCATATGCATCAAACACACGGGCACTTGCAGCGCTTGGCAGACATCAACCGCCCCCGGCGCTTGCAACGCGCGTACGTCGTTGACCAAGGTGGCCCCCGCCTCAACGGCTGCACGCATGACCTCAGGCTTGCTGGTATCAATGGAAATTGGTGTCGAAAAATCCGGATCGGCGGCAAGACGATCAAGCACAGGTATCACCCGGCTGAGTTCTTCATCCACGCTCACTGCTTCTGCGCCTGGACGGGTAGATTCGCCGCCGACATCAATGATGTCCGCCCCCTGAGTCACCATGTCTCGCGCTTGCGTCACTGCGCGCTCAGTCGCGCTGAATTGTCCGCCATCAGAAAAGGAATCGGGCGTCACGTTGAGAATCCCCATGACCAACGGTCGGGATGCAGCAGTTATCCACGGTAGGGAGCGCATGTGTGACGGGTCCACGCATAAAAAAAGCGATGGTAGTTTAGCACCATCGCTTTTTAGGCTTCGAATTACTGGGAATTAATGCTGACCGGCAGTCCCGCCGATCGAGCCTTTTTCGTTACTCTTGCTCGAAGACTCGCTCTCGCGTGTCACACCAGAATTGTCAGGAGAACCTGGCGGTTCACCATTGTCATCAGTCCAGTCAGAAGGTGGTCCAGGCTGGCGTCCTTCCATAATGGCATCGATCTGGCCGGAGTCGATGGTCTCGTACTTCATCAGCGCTTCCGACATCACATGCAACTTATCGACATTCTCTTCGAGAATGATTCGCGCTCGGTCATAGTTGCGATCAATAACAGCTCGGATTTCCTCGTCAATGATCTGCGCGGTCGGCGCGGATATTTGCTTGTGCTGTGTCACCGAGCGCCCCAAGAACACCTCGCCTTCGTCTTCACTGTAGGCCAAGGGTCCCAACTTCTCAGAGAGTCCCCACTTGCTCACCATATTGCGCGCCAGCTCGGTAGCTCGCTCTATATCGTTGGACGCGCCGGTGGTCACCTTCTCGGCCCCAAAGATCATCTCTTCAGCCAATCGGCCACCATACAACGCCGATATCTGACTGTTCAATCGCTGTAAGCTATGGCTGTAACGGTCTTCTTCCGGCAGAAACATAGTCACACCCAGAGCCCGGCCACGCGGAATGATCGTGACTTTGTAAACAGGGTCGTGGTCAGGGACCAATCGACCCACAATCGCATGCCCCGCTTCATGATAGGCAGTCAGCAGCTTTTCATCATCATTCATCACCATAGATTTGCGCTCAGCGCCCATCATGATTTTGTCTTTCGCCGCTTCAAATTCGCTCATCTCAACGACGCGCTTATTGGCCCGCGCTGCAAACAAGGCAGCTTCGTTAACCAAGTTGGCCAAATCGGCGCCTGAGAACCCGGGTGTGCCGCGTGCAATCAGATCGGGACGCACGTTGTCAGAGACAGGCACTTTGCTCATGTGCACGCGCAGGATTTGCTCGCGACCACGCACATCGGGCAGTGGCACCACGACTTGGCGGTCAAAGCGACCGGGTCGCAACAGCGCTGGATCCAGCACGTCTGGACGGTTGGTTGCGGCGATAACGATAATACCTTCGTTACCTTCGAAGCCATCCATCTCAACCAGCAGTTGGTTAAGCGTCTGCTCACGTTCATCATGACCACCGCCTAAACCAGCACCACGGTGACGGCCTACAGCGTCAATCTCATCAATAAAGATAATGCAAGGCGAGTGCTTTTTGGCTTGATCGAACATATCGCGAACACGCGACGCGCCCACGCCGACAAACATTTCGACAAAGTCAGAACCCGAGATGGTAAAGAACGGCACTTTCGCTTCGCCGGCAATGGCTTTTGCGAGTAATGTCTTACCCGTACCGGGTGAACCGACCATCAGTACACCGCGCGGAATCTTGCCACCCAGCTTTTGGAATTTGCCAGGTTCGCGCAAGAACTCCACCAGCTCTGCGACCTCTTCTTTGGCTTCCTCAACGCCTGCAACATCTGCAAAGGTCACTTTGACCTGATCTTCACCCATGAGACGGGCTTTGCTTTTGCCAAACGACATAGCGCCACGACCGCCGCCGCCGCCCTGCATCTGCCG
>DOIU01000113.1:5560-5800 GCA_003511825.1 Gammaproteobacteria bacterium
CGCCCTGCATCTGCCGCATAAAGAAGATCCAGACACCAATCAACAGCAGGAAGGGGAACCAGCTAATAAACAACTGGGTCAGAAGTCCGGTTTTCTCTGGCGGTTCTGCGACGACTTCTACATCGGCCTGCAGCAACTCACCAATCAGAGAACGATTATCCGTTTCGGGGCTGTAGGTCGTAAAGGCTTCGCCGGTGCGCATCTGCCCGCGAATTTCCGGCCCGTTAAGTACCGCAGTCT
>DOIU01000022.1 GCA_003511825.1 Gammaproteobacteria bacterium
TTAGAGCCGAAATGGTAGTTGACCGACGCCAGATTCACCTGCGCCGCCTGTGTAATGTGGCGCAATGAGGTGTTGGCGATGCCCTGCTCAGCAAACAAGGTTTCCGCGGTCGTGAGTATTTTTTCTTTCGTATCCGCAGCCATGCCTCCTTTATAAGTGAAACCCTCGGCCACTTCAAGAATTGGGCATCTGACGCCCTAAAATACCGCTAGCTATGGCGTAGACACTGAGCTAACCTACCGATGGGTTCACACGAGGCACAGTAGGCCAACACAGCATGACAAGCATGAAAAACGCATACGCAGAGATCATTTCTGCCGTGGGTGAAGATCTGCAACGAGACGGGCTCAGAGACACGCCCAAACGCGCCGCAAAAGCCATGGCGTTCCTCACACAAGGCTATCAACAATCCCTTGAGCAGGTGGTCAACGGTGCGATTTTTGAGTCAGAAAGCGACGAGATGGTTATCGTGCGAGACATTGAGCTCTATTCGCTGTGTGAGCATCACTTGCTGCCCTTTATCGGTAAATGCCATGTCGCTTACCTACCCCGCGGCAAGGTGCTGGGCCTGTCTAAAATCGCGCGCATCGTCGATATGTATGCGCGTCGCCTGCAGATTCAGGAGCTGCTGACCAAACAAATCGCTGACGCCATTCAAGAAGTCACCCAGGGAGCCGGGGTTGGCGTAGTCATTGAAGCGCGGCATTTGTGCATGATGATGCGCGGGGTCGAAAAACAAAACTCTGCCATGACCACCTCCATGATGCTTGGCCATTTTCGGTCCAACCAAAACACACGCACCGAGTTCCTCAAACTCATTAATCGATAGCGTCACTCGTCAGCGCACTGATCAGCTTTTGTGCCGTTTGTGGCTATGCTCAAAATAGTCGTGCATATCCCTGACGGCCGGCGCAATCAACTCCTCGCCGGGGCGAAACCATTTGAGTTTCTCGTGGAGTGATACCACCTCACCGACGATAATGAGCGTGGGCGCTCGCACATCGTTGCTGCGCACCAGAGCCGGCAGCGAGTTCAAATCCCCGATTAAGACGCGGTGTGACGGCGTTGTACCCTGCTGAATTAATGCCGCCGGTGTGGTCGCCTTGCGCCCATGCGCAATGAGTTCCCGACAAATCACATCGACACCCTGCAGCCCCATATAGAACACGACCGTCTGCTGCTCATTAGCGAGCATGTCCCAATTCAAATCGCTGGTACCATCCTTGAGGTGACCGGTGACAAAAATACAGGCTTGCGAATGATCACGGTGGGTTAAGGGTATCCCGGAATAGGTCGCACACCCCGACGCAGCGGTCACTCCCGGCACAATCTGAAACGCAACCCCCTCATCAATCAGCGTCTGAATCTCTTCACCGCCACGACCAAAGATAAACGGATCCCCGCCTTTTAGACGCAACACCCGCTTGCCCTCGCGCGCCAACTGCACCAGCAGCGCGTTGATCCCGCCTTGAGGGATGGCGTGATCGGACTTCTTTTTTCCGGCGTAGATGCGCTGCGCGTTGGCGCGCACCATATCGATGATCGGCGGCGACACCAATCGATCGTAAACGACCACATCCGCCTGCTGCATCAAGCGCAAGGCTCGCAAAGTCAGTAAATCCGGATCACCCGGTCCGGCCCCCACCAAATACACTTCGCCTTGTTCCTGGCTGGCAGACTGCGGATTGGCCACTGCCGCCTTGAGCGAGTGCTCAGCTTCAGTGAGTCGCCCGGCAAAGACCAGCTCCGCGATCGGCCCCTCGAGCACACGCTCCCAAAAGTGCTTGCGCTCGCGCACAGCGTGGAAGGCGTGTTTGACCGCCTGGCGATAGCGCTGCACCAGCGACGCCAGATCACCATAAGCCGAAGGGATGTAGGATTCCAGACGCATCTTCAACGTTCGCGCCAGGACCGGGGATGCCCCCCCGGTGGAAATCGCGACCTGCACAGGCCCGCGATGGATCACGGCCGGTACGACAAAGGTGCATGCATCCGTATCATCCACCACATTCACAGGGACCCCGGAAGCGCGGCACAAGCGGGCCACCTCGGCGTTGACGTCGGGGCTACTGCTCGCCGCAATCACAAGCTGTTTGCCCGTGATATCGCGTTCACGGAATGCACGCTGATGTAAGGTGATCCCGTCGGCATCAGCGACTTGCGCAAGCACGTCTTCAGACAGGGTTGGCGCCACAACCACCACACGCGCGCCACTGTGTCGTAGGTACGCGATCTTCCGTGCCCCCACGGCGCCGGCGCCCACCACCAGGCAGGGCTTGTCATCCAGCTTTAGACAAAGCGGTAGGTAATTCACCCGTGCACGCCCCGTCTCACCTCGGTGAGCTTTGTCAATACACCACTATTTCGCATGTTTTTATCGTTAGGTTGCCATCGCCAGCGACCTCTTCGCCCGCTGAGCACCCTTGACCTTACCGCACCTTGCGACACCTTGGCGCACTTTTTTGCCATAGTATGCACGGCAGCAACGTCTGCGGGTACGCCCTCTCACAGACAAGATGTCCATTTGACTCCAGGCAACACGAACTTGTCCCACAGTAACCGTATCTGTCACAAGCCGGTGTGCCGCTGATCAGTAACAGCGGGTCGGGCACAGAACGCTTTACAGGCCAGGTACAGCGGCTAATTGCGCTGCAACATGGCATGCTACACTGTTGCCACCACTGCCGTAACCATCCTGCAAACTATGAGTAAACCATCACTGGATTCGCTGTCTTCTCAGGCGATTATGCACCGCTGCATTCAGAAAGTGGCTACAGGCCCCGAGTACAGCAAAGATCTTCGCTATGACGAAGCCTACCATGCCATGCGCATCATCTTAGACGGCGAGGCCGACCCGATTCAGGCCGGCATCTACTTGATTGCGATGCGTATGAAACGTGAAACCGACACCGAAAACCGCGCCAGCTTGCAGGCGATTCAAGACAGCATGTCACCCTTGGACGTCGCTGTGGATGATTTGTTCGTGTTGTCAGATGCGTTTGATGGCTGGCTGAGGGGATTGCCGGTAGGCGCCTTTGTCGGCCCCGTGCTGGCCGCCTGCGGAATCCGATCCGTCGCGATTGGCTTGGAATCTGTTGGGCCTAAGCATGGCATCACGCCCTACCGCGTACTCCAGGCGGCCGGTATCTCGGTCAATGTGGACA
>DOIU01000074.1:0-1932 GCA_003511825.1 Gammaproteobacteria bacterium
TTCGTTAAAGACGGGGCCGCGCCAATAGCGATCTTGTTTGGCGGGTGGTTCACCATCAAACTCCACCCGAAAGGCAACCGCGTCGGACAGCGACAGATTGCTGATGCTGCCGGGGGACATACTATCAGACAGCCCCGATACGCTGCGCGCGTCGTCCGGCAAGCTCCACAGGGGGGATGAGAGTCTGGGGAATAGCAGAAACAGCGCGATCGCGAGCGGCACGCCTTGCAGTAATAGCTTGGCAATGAGCAACACGACGGGGCGAACGCCTGGGTTGTGACTGTAGTCACGCAAGACGTACAGCGATCCACCCATCGCGAACACCGCCGGCAGGGAAACCAACGCTGCGATCAAGGTTTGTGAATAAAAGTACTGGGTAAACAGCAAAAAGCCGGCGAGGCAGATTAGTAAGGTGACGTCTCGACGTTGACGGGTTTCGGCGAATTTTAGCGAGATTAATAGGAATAAAAACGCGACGCCGGGGTCGCGACCCAGCAAGTAACCATAATGCAAGCGGACACCCAGTGCGGCGATCACCGCCAAACCCACCAAGACGTAGGGCGGAAAATAGCGCCCGAAGCTGCGGGTGTAGCACATTTTGCCGAGAATTAAGCCGATGCCCGCTGCGCTCACCCAGGCTGGCAGATGCGTCACATGGGGCAATTGCGTCAGCATCAGCATGCTGGCGAGCCAGTAGATGCCGGCGCGGCTGATCGTGGTGCCGCTAGTGGTCATCGTCGAGTCCGAATATGGCCAACTTCTCCAGGATGGCATCCCGGTGATGTGCGCCGCATCTGACCGCAGACTGGAAGCCGGGCAGAGCGACCGCATAGTCCAGGCCCTCGCGATGTGCGGCGAGCACCCAGGTGGTGAGACGCGAGAGCTTGCCTTCATCGCCGGGAATATCACGGGCGTCTTCCAGCGAAAATCGGTATTTCAAACGTCCGCGTTCGCGCACGAATGCTTTACTGTGCCAACCCTGCCCGCGGGCAGCCGCTTTCCAGGCGATACGCGAGAGCGGCTCGCCGGTCTGGTAAGGTTTGAGTCCGTAAAATTCTTCTTCACCGTGGCGGGGGGACTGTTCTGCGTCGCCATTGTCACTCACGCGCCCAACGGGTATGGGCGGCGCATTGGGTTCAGGGGCTGGATAAACCAGTCCTTTGCACGGGATGTGTACATAGCTCCAGGAATACCACAGCCCCAAGGGGTAGTCGGTGGATAGGGTTAAGCGTCCCAGTGCTTGCCAGCCTCTCTGCCGTGTGATGACGGCAATCTCGGCGTCGGTATGGCTGCGGGGCTCCAGCGTAATGATGTCGGCTTCGCCGGTGGCGGTCGTCACCTTAATGCCCGGCCGCGGCCGCGCATGCGGGTTGCAGAACGTGACGCGATAGAGCAGTGCCTCGCCCACATAGGCGTTGCCTGCGTCCAGTTTTTCCAGCGTCAGCCCGGCAAGATTGCGATAGGTCGCCAGTAAGGATGAAGCGAGCATGCCGCTGAGCAAGAAGCACAGGGCAAAGCCCAGGTTGATCGCGTAGTTCATGGACGCGATCAGCATGATCAACAGTGAGCCGATGAATACCCAGCCACGGCGGCTAGGCAAGATGTAAATCCGTTGGTGCGCAATGGTCAGCGGCGTGTTGTCTTGCGGGTAGCGCCGAAAAAAACGCTGCCAAACGAGTTGCCAGGGCGACGTGGGCGCCAGGGTTGCTGCGTGCCCGATGCGACCCGCCATGTCCGTCAGACCTTGCCGACGGGGATCAGGTCAAGGATGCTATGCGCGCTCTTGGCGCCGTCGCGCACGGAGCCAGTCAGTCGATGGCTGGCGAGCGCCGGGAAAACGACAGAGACATCTTCATGCAGCACCATATCGCGACCTTCGAGCAGTGCCCAGGCGCGCGACAGTGCAACCAGGCTCAAGCCTGCGCGTGGGCT
>DOIU01000074.1:2256-6676 GCA_003511825.1 Gammaproteobacteria bacterium
AGCCTGCGCGTGGGCTCAAGCCAGTGAGTATCACGTGGCTGTCATTGCGTGTTGCCTGGAGTAGCGCTTGCACGTAATCGAGGATGGCGTCGGATACATGCACGTTCGCGGCGGCGTCTTGCCATTGCATCAGGCTGGTGACGTCGCAACGTGGCGTCAGCTCAGCAATCATCTGTCGGCGATCACCGCCGCTCAATAACTCGCGTTCGGCCTCTGCAGAGGGATAACCCAAGGAGATGCCCGCGAGGAATCGATCAAGCTGAGATTCGGGCAAACCGTACGCGCCAAGTCGGTCTGCCGGGTTCAGTGTTGCAATCACAAAAAAAGGATTAGGCAGCGCGTGCGTTTCACCGTCAACACTGATCTGACGTTCTTCCATCGCTTCGAGCAAGGCGCTTTGTGCTTTGGGCGGCGCTCGGTTGATTTCGTCGGCCAACAAAATTGCGCTGAATACCGGCCCCGGATGAAATTCGAAGGTGTTGTCCCGATTATTAAATACCGATACACCGGTAATGTCAGCGGGCAACAAGTCGCTGGTGAATTGGATACGGTTCCAGGGTAAGCCAAGGGTGATGGCCAAGGTATGCGCAAGCGTGGTCTTACCCACGCCGGGCATATCTTCGATCAGCAAATGGCCGCGCGCCAGCAGGCAAGCTAGCGCCAGCCTGATCTGCGGTTGCTTGCCGATGATAACGGCATCAAGCTGCTCAAGGACGCCCTCGAGGCTGTAGCTGCTCTCACTGGCCAGCGCGAGTGTATTGTTGGAACCGGTCATGTGTTTTCCATACGAAGTCGGGCGGGCGAATGTCGTCTGTGGTGTGATTCGGGCCCCGCATATCGGTGTTATCCAAGCAGGTATCGCGCCATAGATGCTCTCGTAATAGGCGTTGAGATTTATCCAGATATACAGTATTCATGCTCTTTTTGTCAGGAGAATCGCCGTGCATATCCATACTGCAAGTAAGTCGCAGCTTGAAGCTTGGTCAACGGAGCTGGAGGCGGATTATGCAGACATCAGTCAGCGCGGCCTGAAGCTCGACTTGACGCGCGGAAAGCCGTCAGCGATACAACTGGATTTGGCCAACGCACTGGACAGTGACTTGGGTGGCGACTACCGTGCCCCGGATGGCACTGATGTGCGCAATTACGGTGGCCTGGATGGGTTGCCAGACATGAAAGCCTTGGGCGCCAGCATGCTCGAGATGCCCAGTGAGAATGTCCTCGTCGGTGGCAACAGCAGCTTGACGCTGATGTATCAGACCATCGCATTTGCCTGGCAGTTAGGGGTCGGGGAGTCGGGCACGCCCTGGTCGCAAGAGCCTGCGGTGAAGTTTTTGTGTCCGGTGCCGGGATATGATCGGCATTTCGCGATCACGCAAGCGTTCGGCATTGAGATGATTCCTGTGCCCATGACTGACGATGGCCCTGACATGGATGTGATTGAGTGCTTAGTGGCTGACGATCATGCGATCAAAGGCATCTGGTGTGTGCCCAAGTATGCCAATCCGACCGGTTGCATTTACAGTGCTGACACCGTTTCGCGCATGGCAAAGTTGGGAGCCGTGGCGGCTGACAACTTCAGAATCCTGTGGGACAACGCTTACGCCGTGCACGATTTGGATGAGTTCCAGCCGTTGACGTCAATCTTCACGCACTGCGAGCGCTATGGTACGCAGGACAGCGTGATTCAGTTTACCTCGACGTCTAAGGTCACATTTGCAGGCGCGGGCGTTGCATTTATGGGCGCGTCTGCAGCGAATCTCAATGGGTTTAAGCAGCAGTTAGGCTTGGCGACCATCGGGCCTGACAAAGTGAATCAGTTACGCCATCTGCGCTTGATTCCCGATCGCAGCAGTTTACTGCAACATATGGCCCAGCATGCGGCGTTGCTGCGTCCCAAGTTTGCTGCCGTGCTGGATGCACTGGAAGCTGCTTTTGCCGACTCCGATCTTGCCGAATGGACCTCACCCCAAGGGGGGTATTTTGTGTCGTTTAACAGTCGTCCCGGTTTGGCGCGCGAGATTGTTCGCTTATCGGGAGAGGCGGGGGGCGTACTGACGCCGGCGGGCGCCACTTATCCCGGCGGTCTTGATGAGAAGGATCGCAATATTCGTCTCGCGCCGTCGTTTCCCACGCAAGCGGATATTGAGGTGGCGATGGCGGTGTTTGTGGTGTGTGTGAAACTTGCGTCAGTGCGCCAGGCCTTGGCCGCTGCGTGATATCTCGGTAAAAAACGGCCGCACATAAAAAGAGGCACGGTGCGGCCGACAGGGGGGAGCGCCAGGATCGCTTGACGAGGTGTCA
This sequence comes from Gammaproteobacteria bacterium, assembly GCA_003511825.1. Lineage (GTDB taxonomy): Bacteria > Pseudomonadota > Gammaproteobacteria > Granulosicoccales > Granulosicoccaceae > UBA7957. Next base: position 4,561 of record DOIU01000074.1, read on the forward strand.
GGCGACCCGTGGCAGTTGCGAGTTACCGTTGGATGATGGGGCGACTGTCGCGGATTCGCGAAGCGGCAGTGGTTCGACTTCCGCTTCGGCGCGCCATGGCCAGGCGCTGATACCTTGCTCCAGTTTTTGTCGAGAGTAGCCCAGTTCTGTCAGACGAGATTCGCTGAGCGTGCGTAGCTCGCTCAGCACGCGTTGTCTGCCGATGACTTCGAGCGTGTTAATGATTCTATCTGTTAAGCTCAGTGATGTTTTCATGGCGGTGTACTCCGGTGCGCCAATCTGCTTGGCGGTCTGTCTGCTTTCTGGTTATCAGATTAGCGGCAGTTCTGCAGGGCAGAAAACGAGTTATAATCACGCTATCGTTTAGAAAATCTAAACACGGTATCGAATGTCTCAACCATTGCCCCCCTTAAACGCGCTGCGTGCTTTTGAAGCGACGGCGCGACATTTGAGTTTCAGCAAGGCTGCTGAAGAGCTTCATGTGACCACGGCCGCCGTCAGCCATCAGATCAAGGGATTGGAAGATTACCTGGGGTTTACATTGTTCATTCGGCACAGTCGTTCGATTGAGCTGACCGATGCGGCCGAGCAATGCCTGACACTGCTCAGCGAGGGCTTTGATCGTATTGCCGCCGCGGTGCAGACGATGCGAGAGCATGTTGAAGTGGACACGCTCAACCTCTGGACGACGGCCTCCTTTGCGTCCAAGTGGCTGATTCCAAGGCTGCATCGCTACTCGGCCCGCTTCCCTAACATTGATATGCATATCACGAGCAATGTGCAGTTGATCAATCTCGCTAACGGGCCGGAGACGATTGATCGCTTGATCCGAGCGCATAACGCGGATGTCGTTATTCGCTTTGGCTCGGGTAATTACCCGGCTTACGAGGTGGATCGTTTGTTTGATGTGGAGGCGGTGCCCTTGTGCAGCCCTCGCTTATTGGACGCGACGCCTTATCCGCTGCGCTCGGTGACTAATCTGGGGCACCCACGCTGCTGCACGACGAGACAGACTATCGAGGTCGTCCGGCCTGGTCGAACTGGCTGGCGCGCTACCCGGTAGACGGCGTCGACGTCAAACGCGGTCTGCACTTCAATCACATTTTGATGGCGATGGAAGCGGCAATTGACGCGCAGGGGGTGTTGCTGGGTATGGACTGCTTGGCGCGCGGTGATATTGCTGAGGGGCGTTTGTGCATCCCGTTCGATAAACGTCTCCCGCTTGAGCATGCATTTCATGTCGTGAGGCCGCGCGCGACCGGACGGCAGTACGCGATTGATGGTTTTGTCGAATGGCTGCTTGAGGAAACTGCCCAAGAAAACGCGGCTATCAGCGCCGGATAAGGCCACTGTTCTGGAAACCTCCTTTTCCTGGGGGTAACGCTATCGATGCTTATCATCATCCCGACATAATCCTGTACTAGAGTGTCTCGCCGCGTTTGCGTGTGTCTGTGGATTGGCTGATCTTGACGCCGGCACTGGTGTGCCATTCTATGCGGTTTTTTTTACGCAAAAAGCAGTGCATTTAAGATCATAAAGACGCACCTGAATTGTTCCTGAGAAGTCATTAAATCCGCAGACGTTGTTAACGGATTCAGTCTCATTTTGATCTTGTCGGAGGGGTAACAGTTATGAGCAGTGTGTCCGCGAAAGCCATCTGGTATGGCATGCTTGAAACCTTACGTGCCAACAGCGTGTTGTTACGCGATGACGGTTTGCCCGAGGGATCAGAAGGGCGAGTTTATCTCTATAACGTTGATCGCGACCAGATTGTCGAATACGTGGAAGCGATTGTCAGTACAAAGCTGCGCGAGCTCAGCCAAGAAGAGATCCAAGCGTTGGGCAAGGGGATCGAAAAGCAGTACAAAGCGGCGCGTAAAGCGTTTCTCGCTGAATTCAAATCGCGCCAAAACGTTCTAAACTTAAAATCAGAAGCACCGGCAAAGCCGGTAGCTGCGGTTGAGGATGTTGACGATACGGCGCAAGACATGGATGACGTGGAAATCGATGTCGAGGCGGATGAAGATGTCGATTGGGAGGAGGAAGACGAGGAAAAGTCCGCGTAGATCCAGGGCCGGTCATCGGCCTTCGTCAGCCCCAAAAGCCTGTCTAAAAT
>DOIU01000538.1 GCA_003511825.1 Gammaproteobacteria bacterium
GATGGTGTTGGTGTCTTGAAACTCATCCACCAGAATGTGGCGAAAGCGACGCTGGTAATGATCCAGCAAATCGGCATGATCGCGCAGCATCTCCTGGGTACGCAGCAACAATTCGGCAAAATCCACCGCACCGGCGCGCTCGCACGCGACCTCGTAGGCGGTATAGATGCGGATGTACTGCTGCTGCACCGGGTCTTGCGCATCGTCGATGTGTTGCGGTCGACGCCCCTCATCTTTGTGGCCGTTGATGAACCACATAGCTTGGCGCGGCGGCCACTGCGATTCATCCAGCTCCAGACCACGAATCACCCGCTTGATCACACGCAACTGATCATCCGCATCCAAAATCTGAAACCCCTGCGGCAAACCCGCCTGTTCCCAGTGGGCACGGAGCAAACGGTGAGCAATGCCGTGAAAAGTCCCCACCCACATCGGGCCAGCCGGAATGCCGAGCAGATCCTCCACGCGCGTGCGCATCTGCGTCGCTGCCTTGTTGGTAAAGGTCACTGCCAGCACTGAGAACGGTGAAATGCCCTCTACCCGATTCAACCAGGCAATGCGGTGCGTGAGCACACGGGTTTTACCGCTGCCCGCACCCGCTTGCACCAAGACATGCCCCGCCGGAGCCGTCACGGCAGCGCGTTGGCGATCATTGAGAGAATCCAGAATATCCGAGACGTCCATTACTGATTACCGGTCAGCGACTGAGAAAAACGCCATCATACCAGAAAGGCCGCACCCTACCCGGCCCGACGTTTCACGGCGACATGCCCGCCAACGCCAGATAATACAATCAAAGACCCAGAAGACCATTGCCGGCAATATGCTATGGAGGCCCAGCAAATCATGCGATAATTCACGGGCTTACCAATGAGAACGGTGATGAGCGAATTCTTAACCACCCACGAAGTCGCCGACCTGCTGCGCATCAAAGTCCGCAAGGTCTATGATCTGGCGTCTCGCGGAAAAATCCCCTGCTCGCGCGCCACCGGTAAACTGCTGTTCCCCAAAGACGCGGTGCACCGCTGGCTGGCCAACAACGGTACAACACCGCCTGCGGCAGATGAGCAACAATCACTGCCCAACGTCTTGCTGGGCAGCCATGATCCGCTATTGGAGTGGGCACTCAGAGCCTCCGGCTGCGGCATCGCCACCTTCTTCGATGGCAGCCTGGACGGCGTTATGCGCTTTCTCGACGGCGCAGGCATGGCGAGCGCCATGCACATCTATAACCGCAAGTCTGGAGAGTGGAACATCCCCTGCGTGCGCGACAAACTGCACCACCGAAACGTCGCACTGATGGAATGGGCCAAGCGCGATCGTGGCATCATTCTCAGTGAGGCTTGTACCCGCTCCGTCACTCACATTGCAGATGTGGCGGGCTTGACGCTGGTGCCACGCCAGCCTGGCGCCGGCAGCCAGCAGTTGTTTGAACAATTGCTTGATGATGCCGGCATCGGCGAAAGCGACTGCGCGTTCGTCACCCCGGAACGGACGGAATCCGACGCTGTTTTGCCCCTGCTGGAACATAAGGCGGATGCGAGCTTTGGCTTGCCGTCGGTCGCCGAGCAATACAAGCTGCGTTTTGTCCCGGTGATTCAAGAGCGTGTTGATATCGCCGTCGATCGCAAAGCCTGGTTTGAACCCGCCTGGCAACACTTTCTGCGCTTTTGCGGCAGCGATACCTTCGCCAACAAAACCGCCACCACCGAGGGTTACGATTTCCGCAGCTTTGGCACCATTCACTACAACGCTGACTGAGCCTCTCAGAATAACCGCGCCAGCGCGGCGCTGAACGTCACTTCACTGTGGCATTAGGGAAGAACAGCTGCTGGCCGTCCAGCCGGTAATCCGCAATCGCTTGTTGCCCGCGGTCACTGACTATCCAATCAACAAAGGCCTGCCCCTCAGCAGCCTTCACGCGTGCGTGCCGCTCGGGATTGACAAGTATCACGCCGTATTGATTGAACAGCGCCTGCGTCCCTTCTACGTGAATCACATGCTCGCCTTTATTCTTAAAGCTGATCCACGTGGCGCGATCCGTCAAGGTATAGGCCCCCATGCCCACGGCAACATTCAGTGTCGCCCCCATACCCGAGCCGGTTTCCCGATACCAGCGACCACTGGCGGCGTCAGGCTGTGCCCGCGTCGCCCACCATAGGCTGCGTTCTTTTTTGTGGGTGCCGGAATCATCACCGCGAGAGGCGAAGACGCTGCCCGTATCCGCAATTTTCTGCAAGGCTGCAACCGGGTCCGCCAATCCCGTCACACCAGCCGGATCATCCGCGGGCCCCACAATCACGAAGTCGTTATACATCACATCAAAACGCGCAACACCATAGCCCGCCTCAACAAAGGCTTCCTCTGCGGACTGGGCATGCACGAGCAATACGTCACCGTCGCCATTCTGCGCGTTCTTGATCGCTTGCCCGGTGCCCACCGCAACCACATGGACGCGAATACCGGTCTCGGTGTAGAACTGCGGCAATAGGTGCTCATACAGGCCGGAGTTCGCCGTTGATGTGGTGGATTGCAGCACGATGGACGGCGCACTGTTTTCAGCCACCGCCATCGCGCTCGTCAGCCCCCAGATCACTGTGATCCACGCCAAGACTTTACACCGCTGTTGCATCGTATTCCTCCGTTTGCCGGCGTCAGAAAACCAATTTACCGGCGAGATAGTCTCTTGCCGATCGGGTGGTAGGCGCATCAAAAAAGTGGACGGCAGCCGTCTGCTCCAGCACCTCGCCATGATTCATAAAAATGACCTCATCCGCCAGCCGCTGGCCCTGGGCCGCATCGTGGCTGACAAAAACAACCTTGGTGCCCGCCTGATGCACACGCCTGACGACGTTTTCAATCAAGGCTGTCGACGCCGGGTCCAGATTGGCCGTGGGCTCGTCCAAAAACAACACGCGCGGCCTGACGGCCAACACCCGCGCCAACGCCAAGCGCTGCTGCTCTCCGCCCGATAAACGTCTCGCCGGTTGACGCGCTTTATCCAGCAGACCCACATCCCCTAACAAACGATTGCGCTCTGCGTGCCGATCCTCGGGCGCGCGCAGCTTGAGCACAAAATCCAGGTTGGCCGCCACTGAGCGGCGCAGCAGCACAGGTTGCTGAAACAGCATGGCCTGGCGGAGTCGGTGCGCGGTTGTCAGTGGCTGCCCCGCGCACAAGACCTGGCCACGAGTCGGCACCCGCAAACCGTGCAACAACTGCAACAACACGCTTTTGCCGGCACCGTTCGGCCCCATCAACACGGTAATGACCTCGGGCAACAACGTGAGATCAACGGCATTGATCAAGGTACGCTCACCCACAACATAGCTCAGCTCGCACGCCTGTAAGGGCAGACTTGGTGTGTCCTCCAACGCCGAAAGCGCAATACGCTCAGACATAAGCCCGCTCAACGGCGCGCGCACGGGTCACCATCAACACGGCGTTGATCGCGAAAGCAATCAGCATCAGCACCATGCCGAGCGCCAGCGCCAATCCCAGCTCGCCCTTAGCGGTCTCGAGTGCGATGGCAGTCGTCATTACGCGCGTGAGGTTCGCAATATTGCCGCCGACGATCATCACCGCTCCCACCTCAGCAACCGCGCGCCCAAAGCCCGCAAGCGCCACCGTGAGCAGGCTGAAACGGGCATCCCACAGCAACGCCGCCACACGGCGATGCGCCGGCACACATAAGGATTGGAAGAGCGCGTGGTATTCGCGGTTGAGATCTGCAACCACCTGCGCCGTCAGCGCCGCGATAATGGGTGTGATAAGCACAGTCTGCGCTATCATCATCGCAGCGGGCGAATACAGCCATTGCAGGCTGCCCAGCGGCCCGGCGTTGGAGAGCATCAAATACACCATCAGGCCAACCACCACCGGCGGCAGCCCCATCATGGCACTGACAAAGACATGCAGCAGACCACGCCCCGGAAAGCGGCCGACCGCAATCAAGGCGCCGAGTGGGAATCCCAAGAGACACGCGATCAGTACGGACGTGACACTGACGCGCAACGACAGCCCCACGATTTCTCGCAGATCCGGGTCAAAAGAGACAAGCAGTTGGCCCGCTAGGGCAAAGGCATCGCCGAAATCCTGCATAATTTACGCATGAGTGCATAATTTACAGAACCCATACTCTGCATAAGAATGTCGGCGGAATCAAGCAAAGAAGACGGCACTCAGCCAGAGTACCGGCATAGTCGGCTTAGCAGTCGCTGCGTTGAGCCATCAATGAACGTCGCTTACGGCGCAGTTTGTCCTGCACACTGGGTGAACTCGCCTCGCGCGCGTCGTCAGCGTTTTTGCGAATCTTTTTATCGATGCGGGCCAAACAGGCTTCGCGTTCTTGCCTGGCGTCGTTGCGGCGGTGCGCCGCACGACTCGCAGCGGCCACGCGCTGCTGCACAACCGCGTTGTCTGACGCCCGCTTATTACCACTGCGCTGCTCTGCAAGCTTACGCCGACGTGTCAGACTGTCGCCGGCGGTCGCGCAGCCGCCATATTCCGTGACAAAGGCGATTGGGAAGTCCGTGCATTTGGGTTCGCCGTAGCGCTCTGATCGGCACACTTCAGCTTCGTGCTGAATGCTGTCTTCCACGGTTTTGTAGGGGCGTGACTGGTATTCATACACCGAGCGCATAATGCGGACAGTCAACGGCGGCAATTCGCCGCCGGCCGCATAGCGACTGGCCAATTGCTGGATGTCGATACCGGCTTCTACCGCCAGCCCCACCTCAGCTGCGAAATTTTTGACGATACCGCACTGCACATCACGCGCACCGTTGCGATCGCTCACACTGAGGATTTTGGCGGTTTCTTCGTTTTTCGCGCAAGGCGTCTGCGAATAGGTGATACTGCCATCGGGATCTTGGCATTTGTAGATAGCAGCGGCCGACCAAGACGGCACCAGTAAGACACAAACGGCGACAAAACACTGCAAGTAGGGAGTTTTCATCAACGGTTACCGTGACGAGAGCAATACGAGTACTGTCGGCGCTCGTGCGCAAAAGCTGATGGTGTCTGTCACCCTAGGGCTCAGGACGTGACGCAGCGCAAAACCTCGTACTCATAACTCACTCATCGGCAAGCGTCAGTGTGGCATCCGCACTGGCAATCATGGCGACCTGCCCAAACCGAAAAGCGGTGTTGAGCGCACCGTGCCCAGCCCGAAAACCATAGACAACCGGGTACGGCGTTGGCCCCAGCGCATCGGCGATCACTTCACGCACATCGTGATGGCCATCGTGGCAGGCTTCCATATCGCCAAACACCAAGCCTCTGAGGCCGTTAAGCTTGCCAGCCAGGCGCAGTTGCGTGAGCATACGATCAATGACATAGGGTTTCTCGCCCACGTCTTCCAGGAATAACACCTGGCCAGTAAAGTCAGGCGCAAAGGGCGTCCCCAGCAATGACACCAGCACCGACAGATTCCCGCCCACCAGGGGCCCTTGCGCCTGTCCGGGGCGAATTACATCAACAGCTTGCCCGTAGGCAGCGCAGTCCGAAAAAAGCAAAGCCTGCAGTCGATGCCGATTCGTTGCCGCCGTATCGGTGTCCGCCAAGAAGTGAGCGCCAGCCAAACCTGGCCCGTGGACGGCGCTTACGCCAGGGTATATTTGAGGGAGATTAAACAACAACGAGGAAATATCACTGTAGCCGCAGATCACGCGGTCAGCGACAGGACGCCCCGCCAGCAAGGGCAACACGCGTGTACTGCCATACCCCCCCCGCGTTACGAAGACGCCGCGAATATCGGGATCGGTCAAGGCCGTCTGCAGCTGCTGAGCGCGGTGGGCATCGTCTCCGGCGAGATAAAAGTGACGTCGTTCAGGCTCGCACAAGACCTGCACCACCAGCCCCCAGTCCGTCAATTGCTGGCAGGCCTGTGCAATCAGATCAAGGCCTGAACCCGCTTGGTGCGCAGCAGGGGCCACCAAAGCCACCACATCGCCGGCGTGCAACAGCGGCATCAGGCGGGGAACTCAGCGTTTGTCAGACTTGTTGAAATAGCTTTCCATCATCGAGGTCACGGCTTTTTGCACGCCCTCCATCGTCACGGCGGACTGCGCCAGAAACGGTTTCATCAGACTCATTGGATCGTAGCCCTCTTCACCCGCCGTCATCTTGGCACGGATGTCATCCAGCATCTGTTGCTGCAGCTCGGTCACGTCTGGCCAGCCCATAGCGGCGCGGAACTCCTCAGGCGTGAGGTCGAACTCGACAGTGATTTTCATGGGACCTTCCTCTCAGTGTCACTACCCGGGGTGGTCGCGTCGACAGTCACCGTCGGGCGTTGTTGTTGTAATTCAGTGCGGATATCCTTCAGCAGCGTTTCCAAGCGCTCAAAGTCATCGCTGTAGCGCGCTTCTTCAGCATAGAAGGTAATCTGGTCTTTCAATCGCGCGGCGTATTCGCCGACGAAAGGCATGGCCATGATTTGCGCGAGTATCCAAAGCAGCAGCGCCAACACGGCGGTGGCGCCGACGGCAACACCCAGGCCGCGAAAGATACCTGCCAAAAAGTTGTTCCAGATGATGCGCCACGGCGAGCGGACATACGCCATAAACTCATCCAGACCACTCGACTCCATGGCCAAACGCACCTGACGCTTTTTAGCGGCACGACCCTTGGCCATACCATTCGGCGTCGCCTCCTCGGCGACGTCAGTCTGCGAACGAGATCGGATCATAGGCGAGACCGTTGCCGGATCTGTCCCAATAACAGTGCCAACGTTATCAAATACAATAAAATCATAGACTTGGTAGCAAGAGCATCATCCACAAAACACAGCACAGCGAAAATGGCTGAGACCATCATGCCGGCTAGCGCGACCTGGCGCACATCGCGGTATGCGCTGGCACGCAGCACACGTAGACAATACAAAAACGGCGCCAGTATCAGTAAAACAACGGTCACCAGCCCGCCAATCCCGTGGGATGCCCAAGCCTGTAGATACTGATTGTGCGGACCGACATAGCCGAGCAAGGCCTGCGGCCAGTTTCCGCCATCCACCAGCGACTGCATCGCGGTTTGAAATCCACCTGCTCCCACACCAAGCAGTGGTTGCTCACGGATAATCGTCCAGGCGGCCTGCCACAACTGCGGCTGCGTCACCCAGGCTGCGGGCGCAGACTCCGACGTTGTCGCGGGCATCGCTGCCCAACGCGCTTGCAGAACCGGCAGTTGCGTCATCAGGAATACCGCCACAGCCATCAGCGTCAGCAGTACGATCGGTACCAGCACGGATCGCCACGCGCGCCGTGATAACAGATACAAACCCAACACCATGGGCAAGGCAAGCCACACTCTGTCGTCCCCACGCAGCCAGATTGCAGCCAGCGCCGCAAGAATACCGAGGCGCGCCAACATCCGCGGCAGACGCTTGAGACTCCAGTCGTCGCGAAACGCCATGATCAAAGCGACCATGGTCAGCGCCTCCGCGCCGAACACGAGGGGTTGGAACGCAGGTTTGACACTGGCCATGAGCGACGCCGCGTTCAAGTCCATCAACGCCACCACAAACAACAGAAACGAGATGCCGATGGCCAACAACCAAATCAGCCGATCGGGAATGAAATGCCCTCGGAACAAATAATAGGCGCCGATCGCGAACAAGAATTTGGCGTGCAGCTCGTAGACGACGACACTGCCATCCGCCGGCATGCCATTGATCCAATAGCTTAGGATGCTGACCAGAAAGAACACCAAGAGGATAGACAGACCTGTCTTCTCATTCTCAGTGAGCGGGAGGTAACTGCCGGCGCGCAGCAAGGTAACAAAGCCACCGGCACAGAGCAGGTAATAGCTCCAGATACTGAGATCAAGCTGGAGGTTCAGGCCGGCGTAGAGCGCACCCAACAAGCCGCCCACCGCCGCTAAGGCACCAGGGCCCATGCGATGTAACAAGGGCCTGCCCTCGCTCTCGACAAAAGCCTTCCAGCCGCTGGAAAATAGCGACCGTGGGAATTCTGACCGCCCCTGTCGGGCGCCGTGTGCGTGTTTGTCGATGCCGCTCACCCTTGCGCTCTGCTGCCTCCTCAACCACCTGTCACAGCGGGCTTCGCGCGGAACGCGCTAACCCCACATCACTCCGCTAATCTGTACACCGTGCCACAATAGGGGCAAGCCGCTTCGCCCGCCTCCTCTATCGCAATGAACACGCGTGGATGTGAGTTCCACAGCGGCGCATCCGGCATTGGGCAATGCAGTGGCAGATCATCTTTGCTGACCACCACGACCGGTGGATGCAGCGCATCGGGCACAGTCGCCGTGGTATTCGTCGATTCCGAGTGTTCTGCCTGATTCATCATCGTCGAGTGACCTCTTGCTTAGGTTGACGTCGTTAAACGTAGGTTAACCACGCTGGGTTTTCGCTGCGTTTGCCCTGCACTTGATCAAAGTACAAACTCTGCAAGCGCTCGGTAATGGGGCCGCGACCGCCATTGCCGATGGTGCGATTATCAATCTCGCGGATGGGCGTGATTTCAGCGGCAGTACCACTGAAGAAG
>DOIU01000055.1 GCA_003511825.1 Gammaproteobacteria bacterium
GTTTATAAAACGCCGACTCTGGGTTGCATTGCATCGATACATGGGGCTATCGATGGCCGTGTTTCTCGTGATAGCGGGATTAACGGGCTCACTCCTGGTCTTTTACGATGACTTGGATGCGGCGCTCAATCCACATCTCTATCGCGCACACCCTCCCTCTGAAAACACGCCACTGCTGGACCCTCTGGTCATCCGGGAGCGCCTACTCGCAACCTACCCAACCATCGATATCAACTGGATAACCCTCAAGCCCAGCACTGAACACGCCTTACGCATCCGAGTATCACCTCGACAGACATCCGGCAAAACGGTCTCTCCACCCTTGGTATTTAATGAGATCTTTGTTAACCCCTACACAGGCGAGGTACAAGGAACACGCACCTGGGGGCGCATTACCGACGGTCTCGAAAACCTACTGCCTTTTCTTTACAAGCTGCACTACCAACTCGCGCTCGGCCAGTTCGGTACGCTATTAATGGGCATCATCGCACTGCTGTGGACTATTGACTGCTTCGCGGGCATTTACCTAACGTTTCCTGGCAAGAGCCGGCCCAGCCCGTGCCGGCAGACACCGAAGACTTCGGTGCCAATCACATGGCTCAAGCGCTGGAGAAAAGCGTGGCGTATTCGCTGGAAGAGTCGGGGCTATGCATTCAACTTCGACCTGCATGTCGCCTCGGGGTTGTGGCTTTGGTTACTGTTGTTTGTCTTGGCGTGGAGCAGTGTCGCGTTTAACCTCGGCATCGTGTACTACCCCGTGATGAACATGGCTTTTGATTTCCAGGACCCACGCCAGTTCGTCACAGACTCTCAGCTCGAAACACGCCATCAAGCGCGGTTATCCTATGCAGAAATACGCGACATCGCACTGACCCATCTGCACAGCCACCCGGCCGCCCCAGTCACACATATTGAGCCCACCGGGATGAGCTATATCAAAAGATACCGTGCCTACCAGTATCGCTTTAGGAGTGATCGCGACGTGCACGAACACTGGGGCAGAACGCGACTGTACATCGATGCCTACTCCGGGGCCATTCTTGGCATGAACATCCCGACCGGCGAAACCTCCGGCGACACCGTATCCACCTGGATCAAGACACTGCATATGGCCGGAGTTTGGGGTTTACCGTATAAGATACTCCTGTCTATCACCGGCGGCATGGTCGCGTTGCTGAGTATCACAGGTGTGATCATGTGGTGGCGCAAGCGTAGCAGGCGCGTACAGCATTGCTAGGGGCTCGCGCTGCCACATCAATCCGCATCACTCAAAGGTCAACACCGACGCCCAATCAAACATCGCAGAGTCCTCATACCACTGCGGCCAGTCAGCGCACCACGCGGGCACCTGTGCATCGCGAACACGATCCACGCAGGGCTGATAGGGCTTAAGATCCAACACAGGCGAACCATGCGCCGCATCAATCCAAGGGACTGTCACCCTGCCTGACCCCCCATCAATGTGCTCAATCGCAACGACAGACACCAGTAACGGATTGGGGCGTGCCTCGGCGCGCGTGGCAAACACACCCACCTGCTCAGGACCGTTTCGATAAGGCTTCTCGATCAATGTCTCGGTATCCCCCCGGCTGACCTGGTCGGCCCACCACAGCACAAGCAGGTGACTGAAACCATCCAGCGCAACCAGACCCTGGCGGTAATTTGCTTCAATCTCAACACGGAACGCGCCTGCATTGGCATGAACACGACCAATCGTGTGTAACATCATTTGGGGTGACATAAGGCTCTCCAATAGTTGGTGAATAACAGAGCCACATTACAACAGTGGATAACCCCTCTGATCTGCTCCGAATTTGCGCGACGCTTGTCCATTTTTGCGATTCGGACTGCAAGCGCGAAACGCAGCTACATCGGCTTAACCGGAATCACGATATCCACCTCAAAGTAACGCACGCCCTGCTCAATATGTTGCCCATAGCATCGCTCAAACGCCTCGCCATGACCCCAGGTGTAACCGCTCTGTGGTAGCCAGATGGCAGTGACCCACTCCCAGGCGTGGGCAAAGCCCGCGCTGTCTAGGCACAGTCGGCACACCGCATAACGACCACCGGCGATACGCGTGACGCCAACCTCACCCGATGCCTGCACATCACCGGTGACGGGTATGCATGCCATGACACGCAGCTTGGCGCCCGGCGTGATACCTGGATAATCGTGGTAAACGTTAAAGGTGGTGGTGCGCTCATCGGCAAGTCCCCGTGGCACCGCCCAACGAAATAGCTTTTCATACAAGCCTGCGAACACAGCGCTCTCGCCGACATAAGGCCCCACATGCCGCACGTACGCCACCTGTATTTTGGCAATGTCTTCAATGCGCACGCGCCTGATGCCGTCGGCAATGCGGTATTCCCAGATTGGCTTTCCACCTTGCGTGCGCACGGTTGGGCAGCCGCCTTCGGTGGAGGATACCGCCTGAGATCCTGATTGGTCCCGCCACGCACTGGCATTCATGCCAAAATGCTGTTTAAAGCGTTTAGCAAACGCAGAGGCACTGGTAAATCCACACAGGGACGCGATCTCAGAAACAGACTTCCCCGTGTGCGAGCGGAGCAAGCCCGCCGCCTTTTCCATTCGCAAGCGCGTGATGAAATGGTAGGGCGGCTCACCCATCACGGCTTTGAACACGCGATTAAAATGAAACGGCGACAAGCAAGCCCGGTCAGCCAGATCGGGTAGCGCCAGGTCGTCGTCCAAGTGCGCTTGCAGGTAATCGACGACCTGATTGATTTTTTTGATCTGAGTGAAGTTCATCCTGTCAGTGTAAACTCATCGCGAGGCCGATGCGCGGCTTCGTCGATGAACTTGCTATACTGGCCATTAACGACAACAACGCATCGCCTATCCATGACCGACAACACCGAACTCACGCCGCCACCGCCCGCGCCACAACAACGCAAACCACTGGGCTGCCTGTCCATTCTAGGGCTGATGCTGTTAACGATGGTGATCTCCGTCGGCGCCGCGTTCTGGCTGATTAAAACGCAACTGTTCCCCAAAGACTTCGAGCCTGTCAGCTTGTCAGCTACTGAAGAAACAACCCTGCAGGCGAAGCTGGATGCCGTCGGCCTGGGCGAGATCGTCTCCGCTCATCCGCAAGAACGCGATCAACATGGGCTCACGGCCGAGCAGCAGCGCGAATCGGCCACGCTTGAACCCACGCCCTACACCGAATCGCCCGAGAAGCGTAACATCGCACTCACCGAGAAAGAGCTGAATGCACTGCTGGCCAATAACACCAACCTCGCACAGCGTTTAGTCATCGATCTGGCCGAGGATATGGCCAGCGCTAAACTGTTGGTTCACCTTGATCCGGATTTCCCGTTTTTTGGTGGGCAAACGTTAAAGGTCACAGCGGGGACGGAAATCGCGTTTCGGAATCAGCGCCCGGTTGTGGTATTAAAGGGTGTTAGCGTATGGGGCGTACCGATCCCGAATGCCTGGTTGGGCGGCCTGAAGCACGTCGATCTGGTGAACGAATTCGGCACCGAAGCCGGCTTCTGGAAAGCCTTCGCAGACGGCATTGAGCACGTGCGCATCAGCGACGGCGCCGTGCAGATTCAGCTGCGCGAATAGCGTCAGACATTCACGATCCACACAGGGTTGACCATGAGCAACGACACCAAACAGTTTACCGGCACCGCTGACTACGTCGCCACCGACGACCTGCGTATGGCCGTGAATGCGGCGATTCGGCTGCAACGCCCTCTACTGATCAAGGGCTAACCCGGCACCGGCAAGACCATGCTTGCAGAACAAGTGGCAAAGTCGCTCGATCTGCAGCTGTTGCAGTGGCATATCAAATCCACCACGCGCGCGCAGCAAGGCTTGTACGAGTACGACGCCGTATCGCGGCTGCGTGATTCACAGCTGGGCGATGAGCGTGTGCACGACATTGGCAACTACATCCTCAAAGGCAAGCTGTGGGAGGCCTTTGAGGCCGACACGCCGACGGTGTTGTTGATTGACGAGATTGACAAAGCGGACATTGAGTTCCCCAACGATTTGCTGCTGGAGCTCGATAAAATGGAGTTCCACGTCTACGAAACTCGCCAAACGGTGCAGGCCAAGCAGCGCCCGATCGTGATCATTACCAGCAATAACGAGAAGGAGCTGCCCGACGCGTTCTTGCGGCGTTGCTTTTTTCACTACATCAGTTTTCCAGATGCCCAAACCATGACGGAAATCGTCCAGGTCCATTTTCCCGATATTGAAAGCCGCCTCGTCAAGCAGGCGCTGGAGATTTTCTTCAAGGTGCGCGACGTACCGGGGCTCAAGAAAAAGCCCTCCACCTCGGAGCTGATCGACTGGCTCAAATTGCTGCTGGCTGACAACATCCCGCTCGATATCTTGCGTGACGCTGACAGCGACAAGGCCATTCCGCCGCTCTACGGCGCCTTGCTGAAGAATGAGCAAGATGTGCACATGCTGGAACGTCTGGCGTTTATGAATCGCCGCCAGCGCAAATAGCCCCATGCTGATCGGGTTCTTTCAAGAAGTCAGAAATGCAGGCGTGCCAACGACCCTGCGCGAGTTACTGGATTTGCACAAAGCACTCGATCAGCACATGGCGTTCGCCGACATGGATGCCTTCTATTACCTGAGCCGCGTGTGCCTGGTCAAAGACGAGCGCTATTTTGACAAGTTCGACCTCGCTTTCTCCGCCTACTTTAAGGGCCTGGAAAACCTGGATGACGTGCTGCAAACCCTGATCCCCGATGAGTGGCTGCGCCGAGAATTTGAGAAGTCACTGACCGACGAAGAAAAGCAACAGATAGAGTCCCTGGGCGGACTCGACAAACTGATTGAGACCTTTCGTGAGCGCTTGCAAGAACAAGACGAACGCCACCAGGGCGGTAGCAAGTGGATCGGTACCGGCGGCACCTCGCCGTTTGGCGCTTATGGCTACAATCCCGAGGGGTTCCGCATCGGCCAGGACGGCAATCGCAACCACCGGGCGGTCAAGGTCTGGGATCGTCGCGAGTTTCGTAACCTCGATGACAGCGTTGAGCTTGGTACACGCAACATCAAGGTGGCGCTGAAGCGCCTGCGGCAGTTTGCTCGCGAGGGTGCACGCGACGAACTTGACCTCGACAACACCATCGCTTCCACCGCCAAGAACGCCGGCTACCTGGACCTAAAGATGGTCCCTGAGCGGCACAATGCGGTAAAAGTGCTCTTACTGATGGACATAGGCGGGTCCATGGACGTTCACGTCAAGACCTGCGAAGAGTTGTTCTCCGCATCGCGCACGGAGTTCAAGCACTTGGAGTATTTTTACTTTCACAACTTTATCTACGAGCAGCTGTGGCAAGACAATAGCCGTCGACACGCGGATCTGACTGCAACCTGGGACGTGTTGCACAAGTACGGCGGCGACTATAAAGTCATCTTTGTCGGTGACGCAAGCATGTCACCCTATGAAATCCTCTATCCCGGCGGCAGTGTCGAGCACTGGAACGACGAGCCCGGCAGTCTGTGGATGCAGCGATTTCGCGCCACTTATGAGAAAGTCATCTGGCTAAACCCCACCCCACCAGATCGTTGGAACTACACGCAATCCATCTCGATGGTTCAGGAACTGCTCGAAGACCGGATGTTTCCGCTGACGCTGGAAGGCTTGGAAGCCGGCATGAAATACCTCACCAGCTAGCCGATCAAAGCCCGCACATACCGCCGCCGCAGCCACCACCGGTCATGCAGGGTGGGGCATCCGGATTTTTCAGCGTTGTACTGCTCACCACCGCACCCGAGGTCCCAAAAAACTTACGCACAGGCGTGTCTGCAGGGAATGCGCTGGTATCAAAATAGCCGTGTTCACACAGTTGCGCCCAGGTGTGCAGCGTGATGGCTATGGTCAACCACCTGTTACCGCGCTTTCCGCGGCGTCATTCACTTTGCACTCACGTTGGTTACAATAGACCCAACCGTTACTGACTCAGCCAATCCATGTTCAGATTTCTACCCAGTATCCTCGCGCTGCAACTCGTGCTGGCCGCCACCGTGTTTGGCGCGCTGCAAACGGATAACCCGATGGCACTCTTGGCCATTGGCATCTATGTCGTCGTCTCCAGCATCTTGTTTGCCTTTTGGACAAAGTCGCTGGCTGATTTGCAGAGCAAGGACGATCTGGCGCGTCACAAAGACAAGTTTGCCAAAGAGCGCGAAGCCTTGCTGATGAAGGCGGAGAAAGAAAAGCTCAAGGTGGTCCGCGACTCACAAAAGAAGATCAGTCGTGATACCAGCCGTGTTAACGCAAAAGCGAACTTCAAGGTTGGTGCCGCAGTTGCAGGTGCGGTCGGGGTTGGCGCCTTTTTGGTGATAGGGCAAATGGTCACCCTCGGCTTACTCACGCTGGGCACGGCCGGCGGCGGTCTGGCGGGGTATTTATTGCGCGCACGCCAGGAGAAGAAAATGCTGCCCAATCCCGGGGTCAGCGACGCCTCAGAAAAACTGCCAAAACCCAAAACCATCAATGCGCTCGGGTTTGACCGCAAAAAAACCTAATAAACTGCCTTATCCTGCTACCATCCAGCGCACGAGTCGTATGAACCCCCACAAAAACAGCAACGGAAACACCACCGTTTGCAACACGTACACCACAATGAG
The DNA here is from genome assembly GCA_003511825.1 of Gammaproteobacteria bacterium. GTDB lineage: Bacteria > Pseudomonadota > Gammaproteobacteria > Granulosicoccales > Granulosicoccaceae > UBA7957. The sequence goes on from DOIU01000055.1 coordinate 6,628, forward strand.
CTGGATGGTGTTTTCGCTGACCTGCTCCGCAGCTGCCTGGTAGCGGTCCAAACGCTTCTCGAAATCCAGCTGCGCCATCGCAGACGCGTACAGCTGCTTGGATTTTTCAATCACACCATCGCCATCCGTGGTTGTGGTTGGTGCCGCGCCTTGATTGAGTTCGCCGATATCCTCGCGCACCTGTTCAAGCTCCGCCGCCGACGTCGTGTGCTGTTCGTGTAAGAAAGCCTGGTAGGTCCATTGGTTCAGTATCGCAATCACCGGCACCGCGAAACGCAATAGCAGCAAAACCACCAACAGCTTGGTCACAAACCGTCGCTGCGCACCCCACGATGACTGGGGCTGCCACAAGCTCAGCAGGTACACGGCCGCCGTGCCCACAAAAAGCCAGGCAATACCGCCCCACGCACTGACTGATGCCAGCACTTTCTGCGCGCCCAAGGCGCTACTGGACATCAGCATCACCCAAGAGAAGCGCTCAACCAGATCATTGATCGGGTCCAGAATCTCGCCGGGTGACAACACAATTCCCACCCCCGCCGGTTGCACCGCAATCTCGGTCCCCTGGGCGACGGAAATCACGCCATTCAAGCCGCGAGCGATGGCAAAGCTCGTCAACGCCTGTCTAAAGGCGCTGTCCAGATAACCTTCACTGATGTCATCCAGTGGTCGCAATACTGCAAGTAAGACGGCGACCACCATCAAGATCGAGAGTAGCGCCCGACGCCAGAGTCCCGCGCGGTCAGTCGGCCCGGTAGTCACCGGATTTCCCGCCCGATTTCTCTCGCAGGCGCACGCGTTCAATGTGCATCCCTCGATCCACCGCTTTGCACATGTCGTAAATGGTCAGCAACGCGACTTGCAGTGCCGCGAGCGCTTCCATCTCAACGCCAGTTTGGCCCAGCGTTTCCGTGCGCGCGTGGCAAACAATTTTGCCGGCTGCAGTATCCGCCTCAAAACTCACCTCGGCGTGGGTCAAGCTGATCGGGTGACACAGTGGCACCAGCTCACTGGTCTTTTTGCTCGCCATAATGCCCGCCACCCGCGCGATGCCGAGCACATCGCCTTTTTTGTGGTCTCCCTGGAGAATCATGCGCAGGGTGTTCTCCTGCATGTGGATTTCACCGGCGGCGACCGCGACACGCTTGGTCACCGCTTTGTCCCCCACATCCACCATATGCGCTTCGCCGCTGGCGTTAAAATGCGTTAATTCACTCATGCTGCACCGCTTCTACTGCTTGCTGATAAGACTCCGCATGCAATCATGCTTCTGAGTCTTGGTTTATACTGCTACTCTAGCCCATACCAAGCGCTATGTAACGGGTTGAACCGCTATGCCTATCTCGGTCAAATTCTTCGCCAGTCTCAAGGAGTCATTGGGCGTCTCTGAAACCACGCTGGACGACGGTGATCTGCAGTCGGTGGGCGACGTGTGGCAACGCGCGACGTCCGATGCGCCCGCCCCTACCAATCTTCTGTGCGCAGTGAATCACGAACATGTTGACTGGGATCACCCGGTCAGTGCTGGTGATGAGGTGGCATTTTTTCCACCGGTTACCGGGGGCTGAACCATGCGCGTCCGACTCATGCCCGCCCCCTACGATCCCTGGTCAGAATTGGCCGCCTACGAGGCTAAGCATCTCGACACCGGCGCCCACGGCGCGTGCTGCGCCTTCAGTGGCAGTATGCGGGATTTCAATCAAGGCGATACCGTCGATACCATGACGCTGGAACACTACCCGGGCATGACGGAAAAGCAACTCGAGGCCATTATTGACGACGCCATGGCTGAGTGGCCGTTGCTCGACGCCCTAATCCTACATCGCGTGGGGGAGATCACGCCGGGCGAAACCATCGTCTTGACCGCCTGTTGGTCAGCGCATCGCGCGGCGGCGTTTGACGCCTGCCGCTTTCTGATGGAGGCACTGAAGACCCGCGCGCCGTTCTGGAAAAAAGAAACCCTCGCCGACCAGTCCGAGCGCTGGGTCGACAGCAACACGCCCGGATAAGGCAGTTTATTGAATTAAGACATAACTGGCACTGCGCCCTCGCTGCACATTCAGCAGCACCGCGTCTTTGTCTTTCTTGACCGCCTCACGCAGATCTTCGACCTTGGCCACCGCCTGCCGGTTCACCGACAGAATGATGTCACCCTCGCGCAAGCCTTGTTTATAGAGCCGGCTGCCGCGTTCCAACTGACCAATCTGAACATAGGCACGGCCATTGCGGGTTTCGGCGTTGATAAACATTACCCCCTTGAGCAAGCGGCTGAGGCCTGCCCCCGCCAGACGATCATCGCGGGCATCCACGCGTGCAACCACCTTGCGACGTTGACCATCACGGACAATGTCCAGCTCAACTTCGTGTCCGACCAGCATCAAACCCATGATATTACGGACACTTTCCGCATTGCGCACCGGGCGCCCCTCGACCGCTACCACCACGTCTCCCCGGCGCAGCCCTGCCTTGTCTGCCGCAGAATCGGGCACCACATCAATGATGACCACGCCGCGGCTGTCATCAATGCCGAAGGCTTCGGCCAACTCGCGCGTCAGATTCTGGCTACTGACGCCAAGGCGCCCGCGACGAACTTCGCCAAAGTCAATCAGATGCTGCAAAATTTGCTGCGCCATATTCGACGGAATGGCAAAGCCAATCCCAACATTGCCGCCTGACGGCCCGACAATCGCGGTGTTAATCCCCACTAGATTGCCGTGGAGGTCAACCAGCGCACCGCCCGAATTACCCGGGTTGATCGACGCATCGGTCTGAATAAAGTCTTCGAAGTCTTCAATCCCCAGCCCACTGCGCCCCAAGGCGCTGACGATGCCGGAGGTCACGGTCTGCCCGAGACCAAACGGATTGCCGATGGCAACCACGAAGTCACCGACGCGCAGCGCCGTGGAATCCGCCCACGGCAAGGCTGTGAGATTGTCCGCATCGATCTGAATGATCGCGACATCGGCCTGCGGATCAACACCGATCATGCGAGCCTGGAACTCGCGCCCATCACGCAGTGTGACGCTGATTTCGTCAGCCGCTTCAATCACATGATGATTGGTGATGATGTAGCCGGCTTCGGCGTCGACAATCACACCCGACCCCAGGCTGTGATTCGAACGCTCACGTTGACGCTCAGGGATATCAAAAAAGTGCCTGAAGAACGGGTCGTCCAGCAGGGAATTGCGCGGCACGCGCACGATACTGCGCGTTGCAATATTGACCACCGCCGGTGTGGCACGCTCGAGCATCGGTGCGAGTGACGGCAAGGGCTGCGCGTCAACCTCGGCCGGTAGAGCTGCCCACGACACCCCTGCACCCAGCAGGAGGGATACACACACTAGCAATCTCGCAATCATTCGCCTTGGGCTCACACGGTCATAGGAATGTCGGGAATTTTAGCGAGTTTCCACGCTGCGGGCAAAGTCGCGACCGACGCCCGTATCCTTGTGAACTCAGTGGCACGAGCTGGCATAATGCCCGCTTTGCTCAACACTCGAGGCCGCGATGAACCTGACTGTCGATATCAGCCTGTATCCGCTACGCGATCAGTTTATTCCACCCATTGATGATGTTATCGCCCGGTTTGCGAGCTACTCCGGCGTAGACGTCGACACTGGCCACACATCGACTTTGTTGATTGGCGACTACGATGCCGTGATGCATGCCTTGCAGACCGAGATGCGGCGTTCATTCACCCTGTACGGCCACTGTGTGTTTGTCGCTCGCTTTATTGGCCGCGACGTGCGAGAGCCTTGGGGAGACGGCGATACGGTAGCCCCTGTGGCCTAATGGATACCTTGTTGGCCGAGCTGCTGGCTCAAGCTCGGGCCACGTCAGCGTGGGAGCTGGTCGCCGTATTTTGCGCCATCGCCTACCTGCAACTGGCCCTGCTGGAAAAGCGCGCCTGCTGGTATTTCGCGTTGATCAGCACCGCCATCTACACGGTTCTGTTTTGGAACGTCAGCTTACTGATGGAATCGGGGCTGCAAGTCTATTACCTGCTCATGGCCGTGTATGGCTGGTGGCAGTGGCGTAGCCCTGAGCAGACGAGCGATGCGCCCACCGCAGGCCGGCAAATCCACACGTGGCGCTGGCAACAGCACGCGGCAGCCATCGGCTTGGTACTGCTGCTGACGGCGCTTTCTGGCACATTGCTCACCCAGGCGACCGACGCGGCCTGGCCCTACCTGGATTCCTTCACGACCTGGGGAGCGGTGGTCACGACGTTCATGGTTGCCCGCAAAGTGCTGGAAAACTGGCTCTATTGGTTTGTGATTGACGGGCTCTCAATCTATTTATACCTGGATCGTGGTCTGCTCTTTACGGCCGGCTTGTTCGTCGTCTACGAGGTGATGGTCGTTATCGGCTACTGGCGTTGGCATCAGGCCTGGCAGGCAGATCAACGCACGATGCAACACCCCCTGACACCGCGCTAAGCCGCTCTTCTTCAACCTTACCCATCGCAGGACGATGTCCGTCATCTTTTGGCCTGTCGCCACCCGATCCCAGTCATTGCGAAATGGTAAATCGCATAAATGCGGACAGTGTCTCTGTCTAACGTTTGACCCGCCCTAGATCCCGACTAAATTCCACAGCAGCTTTGATAAAGGCACGCACAGGCGAAAGCCCGTGTTCGCAAAACCACCGGCCTAAGGGCGCTGACCCCAGCGCCTAAGGCAGCGGAGTTACCGCAGCGGCGATGCACAGAATTTCGTACCGGTAATTCTTATCACCTGTCATCCCCTCCTGCATTTTACAAAGATGGCACATTTTTGGCGTGGGCTGCGCTAGCTTCACGTTGTGCCCAATGAAGACCGGTTGAGAGGTAGGTGAGCTGTCTGCCTA
>DOIU01000144.1 GCA_003511825.1 Gammaproteobacteria bacterium
CTCACGCGCCTCGAGGAAGAACTGGGCACCGAGCTCTTTGTGCGCCAAGGCAAGCGCTTGGTCGGACTCACCGAGGCAGGCGAGAAAGTCCTGTTCTATGCGCGCAAAACCCTGGCTGACTGCGACAATATTCTGGCCATCGGTCGCGAACACGTGGAAGAGTCCAGCGGTGTCCTGCGTATCGCGACCACCCACACACAGGCGTGCTATGTCCTGCCAGCCGTCATTCGCCGTTTTCGCGGCCTGTACCCGAACGTCAGCTTGCAGATTCACCAAGGTACGCCCGAGCAGCTGGTCGAGATGGCGATGAACGATGATGTCGATCTCTCCATCTGCACCGAAGCCTTGAGCGATCACCAAGGCCTGCGCGCCGTGAATTGCTATCGATGGAACCGCAGCCTGATTGCCCCGCACGGCCACCCAGCACTGGATGAGACCCCGCTGTCGCTGCGTACACTCTGTGATTACCCGCTGATCACTTATGTCTTTGGTTTTACCGGCGGCGGCCAGTTCCGCAATAGCTTTGCGCGGCTCGGCCTCAAGCCCAACCTGGTACTCAGTGCCGCCGACACGGACGTGATCAAGACCTATGTCCGCGAAAACATGGGCATTGGCATCGTTGCCAGCCTAGCCTATTCCGAAGAGACAGATACTGATCTCGGGCGACGCGATCTCAGCGGCCTGTTCCCGTGGGAGACCACACGCATCGCCTACAAAACGGACAAATACCTGCGCCGCTACCAATCGACCTTTATCGAATTGGTACAGACGATGGTCTTGGATGACGGTAAAATCCTGCCCGATGCACCGATTCAGGGCGGCGAGAACACATCCCCGCAACCCTAATACCGCCTCTGACAGCCAGGAAGCGAGTCCCTATCATGCTGAAACCCACCACAACGCCGTCGTTGCTCCGGGTGTTCTGTGCCATCTGGATCAGCCTGAGCAGCGCTGTGCATGCGGAACCGACTCAGCCCAAGGCCGGCGACTCACCAACACGCCACCTGCGGGAAGCCGCCAAATTCAGATTCGAGCTGGACAACGACATTGCCTTCGGTTCGGACAATCAATTCAGCAATGGCTGGCAATTCCGGCTGCACTCGCCCGTGTACACCTCTTGGGACACCATCAGTGAAGCGCCCGCCTGGGTGCGTACTGTCGGCAAGCGCTTTCCGGGGCTGAGCAGCAGCGGGCTCTATCGCCGCGCCGGCTTCTCCGTGGGGCAGATCATAAGCACCCCGTCAGACGTTGCCAGCCGAGAGCGAATAGAAAACGATGTGCCCTACGTGGGCGTGCTTGCCGGCCAGATCAGCTGGCTGGCTTTTGACGACGACGACATGCGCGCCTTTGAAATCACGCTCGGCACCATGGGGCGCAGTTCCCTGGGTGAGCAATCTCAAAACGTCATACACAAGCTCACGGGCTCCGAAGTGGCCGAAGGGTGGGACAACCAAGTCCGCGACGAAATTGCGCTGAACCTGAACTACTTGCGCAAAAGGAAGCTCTTTCACGGGCAGAATCGCGCCGGCACGCGCGCGTGGGACGGTGCGCTGTCGGGCAGCATTGCGCTGGGTAATATTTTCACCTATGCCGATATCGGTATGGAAATGCGTTACGGCGCCAATATGCCGCGCGGCTTTGCCATCATGCCGGAAATTGTCGGCGCGATTATCGGCTATGACGCCACGCTCGCACCGCCGCGCAATAAGAGCAACTCGCTGTACGTGTCAGCGTCCTTATCCGTACAAAACCACCTGCACGACCTGCTCTCTGATGGCTCGGTATTCAGCGAGCGCCATGGCGAATGGGTGGATCGCCACCCCTGGACGGCCTATGGCAGTGTCGGCTTACACTACGAAACCCCCACCCGTGCCTTTCATGTTCACGGCGTCGTCTCAACCGATACGCTGGACGTGGAAGCACTCGCCGACAATGAGGATAAGCGCAACCGCTTCCTCTCCATCACACTGGAATGGAAGCGATAGCATGCGCAAACTCATGATTGCCCTCGCCCTGCTGCTACCCGTATCACTGCACGCGTCTGAACCGAACACCTACGTCGCACTCAAGTTGTCGTATTTTGAGTTAGAAGATGCCGATATCGACGAAAGCAACTTCGATGATCCTGACAATGTCGGCTTAACGGTTGGCCTTGAGAAAGCCACAGACCTGGGTTACATCGGCCTCGAAGCCGAGGCGACGCGCACCTTCCTGGACGGGAGCTACGAGGGCGAGAGTGTGTCTGTTGACACCTATGGCATCTATGCCGTCTATCGTACGCGCGAGTCGAGCCGCGTTGATACCGGCCCCTATATCAAGGTGAAAGCTGGCCCGTTTCACTACCGCGCCCACTTTGATCGCACGCCCGACGAGAGCGCCACCACCGGTGCTTTCGGCATCGGCGTTGGCATCAATATGGCGGTCGTCCGGTTTGAGCTGGAAATCATCGCGCCCGAGAAAGATATCGGGCTGATCAGCTTGAATCTGGTTTTCTAGCGCCCGGTCAAAGCACATCCATCAAGGCATGCAGGGCATCGAGGTGACTCCGGCCTAAACGATCACTGCGCGACGGCGACCAGCCGTTGACGTCATCAGGCGTGTCTGCGGTGTCTTTAAAGGGCATTTCAATGGTCATCGCCAAGCAGCCAAACGTCTGCGCCACGTAGTTAGAACACATCCCCAGGTTCGCTGTCCCCGGCGGGTTCGGTGGGTAACCGTACTGGGTCTGGAAATCGGGGTTGAGACGCTTGAGTGTGCTCTTGTAGCGCTCCAGCACCACCTCGCGCTCGGGACTCCAGGCGGCAATGCCATGCGTACCCGCAATAAAGTTATAGGGCAGCGCCTCGTCGCCGTGGATATCAAGACTCACGTCTACACCCGTCTGATGCATACGCTCGCGCACATAATACACCTCTGGACTCTTTGCCAAGGTCGCCTGTGACCACTCGCGGTTCAAATTGGCGCCCACGGCGTTCGTGCGCAAATGCCCGCGACGGCTGCCGTCGGGATTCATATTCGGCACAACGTAAAACACTGCCCTGTCTAACAGGGCGCGCGACACGGCGTCACTGCGATCAATCAAACGATGGAGAAACCCTTCCATCCACCATTCGGCCATGGTTTCACCCGGGTGCTGACGGGCGATCACCCACACTGACTTTTTGCCGGCTTCCTCGCCTTCTGCAACGCGCAACAGATCCAGATCCTGACCATCGAGACTGCGCCCCAACACGTCCAGACTCACCCTCGGTGAGGCCTGGAGATCGGCGATCAAGTCCGCGTGTCGCTCCATACTGTAGGGTGCGAAATAGGCATAGTACACGGCATTGTGTTTTGATTGATGATGGATGCTGAGAGTTTGACCGTCGTAATGGGTCTCAACGCGAAACCAGTCGCGACGATTATACGAGGCGACAGCGCGATAGTTTTCCCAACCGCCCGGATAGGCCGCACCGGCGGCATTGGTGATGTGATACACGCAGGCTTGGCCTTTAACCTGGCTGGTGCGAAAGTAGAACCACTGGTAAAAATCAGAGGCATTGTCCTTGGCAATTTCCAACCGCACATCAGCGGGATCGGTACAGTCCAGGCAATGAATATTGCCGCCATCAAAATCGGCCGTGATCAGCATAGGGTTATTTCCAACAAAGGTGGGGGCCGTTTACGACGACGACACCCAATTCTCCAGACGCAGGGCTTCCACCCGCTCGAACTCGCTCAGGTTATTCGTTACCAGCGTCAAAGCCTCGCTCCTCGCATGACCGGCAATATGCAAGTCGTTTACACCGATGGGCGTGCCTTTTCGCTCCAATACGGCCCTGATGTCGCCGTAATGCGCAGCCGCCTTGTGGCCATACTCCAATACAGTTAGGCGGGACAAAAAGTCTTCCACCTGCCGGAGGTTATGATCAGGTTTGGCGCTCTTCTCAACACCGTGCATCAACTCAGCGACGGTAATTGCGCTGACACAGAGCTGGCCAGCGTGCTGATTGAATGTTGTCAGCGCTTCCCGGGGGCGACGTTTGATCACATAGATGGCAATGTTGGTATCAAGCATGTATTTCAGCATCAGAAGGGTTCCCGTTCAGACTGCTCCTGGGAAGCACGCTCTTCCAAAAAATCATCGCTGACACCCTCCTCACACAGAAAGAAGCTGTCCCACACACTGTCCACAGGCGACAACACCCGATCCTTACCCACAATACGGACATTCACCTGCTTCACATCATCGGGGAAGCGGGTTTCAGCGGGCAACCTGACCGCCTGCGTGCGGTTATTCACAAATACAGATCCGGTCGACATCTAAAAACACCTCCATCAGAGCTATACACACAAAGTATATAGCAGCTAGACGATATCGCAAGAAGGCGCACGACAATGCGCGGGAAACCCGACTCTTACTAATGAGAACGGCGATAAAGCGACACTCAGCTGGACTGTGTTGGTTCACGGCAAGGCATAGCTGCTGGCTGTAGTCATTCTACAGCCAGCAGCTATGACGCCGTCCGCGGGACAACACAGCCCTGCCCGCAGGGAAAGCGCCCAAAACCACAGCTCGGTGTGGCCTACAGAAGGTAGGTCAGGAGCGCGAGCAGGAGCGGTAGCTTTGCGACTTTTGCCAATGGAGTAACCATTGCCTGCAAGGCGCGCCTGGATCTGTGGCTTTGGGCGCTTTCTGAATGTCGCTTTATCACCGTTCTCATTAGTATGTGAGCTACAATCTCACAACGGCAGATAGGATCAGTACCACCGTTGGCATTGTCGGGCCGGCTGCACTGGGTGAAGAGGCGCAGAGTTTTGTGCACAAAATGGCGATGAAGAAGAGACACTAGAAAACTTAACACAATACGGGACCTTAACGTTTGCCTGGCGGCGTTGAGCGTCGTGTTGCGTTGACGACACTTTTTGTACAAGACACGTTACGGCATAGCACCGGCCCTTCGCTGCGGACGAGATGCTTGCCAGAATCATCTATTGTTGACTCATTGGAATGGGATACTATGAAACACAGACAAGCAGGCGCCACCTTATTC
>DOIU01000326.1 GCA_003511825.1 Gammaproteobacteria bacterium
TGGCGTCCTCTTTGTCAACGTTGAGGCGATCAAACAGCATTTCCCAAGCGGTGATGGTGGTGAGAGGCAAGGCGGCAGCGTCGCTGAACGACAGCGTTTCGGGCATGCGGCCCACGATGCGTTCGTCCACCCGCTGGAACTCGGCGTTGCTGCCCTGGCGGGTGAGATCACCGGCATACCACACCTTGTCGCCGGGCTTAAACAAACTGACTTGCTCGCCCACGGCGGTAACAACACCTGCGGCGTCCCAGCCCAAGACTTTCCAAGGTGTGTCTTCTGCGGCCATGCGTTGGCGGATTTTATAGTCAACCGGGTTGACAGAGATGGCTTTGATCTCGACCAGCAAGTCATGACCCGTGGCGATAGGTGTGTCAAGCGTGATGTCCTGCAGGGCGTTGTCATCGTCAATCGGTAGCGATTCGCTGTAGCCAATAGCTTTCATGGTGGGCTCCGGTAGGTTGGCTGCAAAGACCGCTATTGTTGTGCAAAACCGAGGCAGCATAAACGCGGCTCGGCAAGAAACATTATCAACGCAATATTGATAATGGCTGGCTCTTGGCATCTGGAGAAGTTGACGCACAACAGGGACGTACTCAATGTGCTTTTGTATACAGATTACAGTTTGCAAATGATAACGCGTATCATTTACACTCCGGCCGCAAAACCCGGGCACGCACGCTGTAGCCGGATGTTTACTCGAGGATGTATGCACAATGAAGAGTTTTCCCCTAACCTCCGTTGCTGCCATGGTGTTGACCGCTATGAGCAGTACCTCACTCGCGCAGAACACGCAGCTGGATGATCTCACCGTTAAACGTAACGAGAATGATGGCTTTCACAGTCATGTGCAGTCCATCTCTAGGGATCAGCTGTCTGCTAAAGAAGCGCCGCGCTCTGTGCAGGTGTTTAATGAAGAACTGATGACGGAACTGCAGCCCAACAAAATCGAGCACGTTGTGGGCATGGCATCCAATGTCGTGACCGCAGGAACGGGCGACAACCGCGACAATACCTTCGTGATTCGCGGGTTTGAAAACAACGATTTCATCATCGACGAGGTCAAGTATTTTCAGACCATCTCTGACCCTGAGATCTTTTCGATGAAACGCGTTGAGATTATCAAAGGGCCTGATGCGGTCAGCTACGGCTCGGGGGCTGAGGGTGGCCTGATTGCCTACACCACCAAACGCTCAACCGATCAGTCACCGAATGAACTGACACTGGAGCTGACATCGGAAGGCGGCGTCGCACCCAAATTTGACGTCGGTGGCAACCTGAGTGCCAGCGGTTCAACGCGCTACCGCGTTGTTGGCCTGTACGCTGATCGACCCAGCTGGCGCGATTTTGATATCAACGACAAACGCGTGTTTATCGCGCCGAGCTTGACGTCTGAGCTCAATGAAAGGACGACCGTAACCGTTTTTGCGGAATTTACCGATGATGAGATTCCTAATGACATGGGCACGGCTGCTGATGCTGACGGCGATCTCGTCGCACCCGAGCATGTGAACACACACCCCGATGATTCGTTTGACCGCGACCAGACCATCGTTGGCGTTGACATTGACTATCTCATCAATGCGCAGTGGAGTCTCGACGCCAAGGCGCGCTATCTCGATGGCGGGTTTGACTACGGCGAAATCTGGTTGCCCAGCGCTTATGACGAAGCCTCTGACACCTACATCCGTTGGCTGGCGAATCAGGCCAATGAATTTGATGAGACACTGCTGCAGGCTAACCTCAATGGCGATATCCAGCTCGGCACTATGCGCCATCGGATTACGGCGGGTATTGATCTCAGCAACGCCTCCACACAGACCATCGGCTGCTTTGATTTTGGTGCGACCAGCGACGCGATCACCAACTACTCGACGAACCCTGTATACGGCGATCTGCCGGCCGGCAGTGCGTGTGACACCGAACTCTACCCGGAGACGATCGACTACACCTCGCCGCCCAGCGAAACGGAGCGACGCGGCATTTTCTTGAAAGACGCGGTTAACATCACCGATGAGCTGATCGTGACAGCGGGTTTGCGCTTTGAAGACCATACGCAGAAACCCGAAAACTCCCCGACCAAAACACTCGATGAGCAAATCGTATTACCGCAAATCGGTCTGAGCTACTTTATTACGCCTGAAACCTTGGTCTACGCTAGCTATTCGGAGTCGTTCACACCGCAGTCTGCGTCAGACAGTGACGGCAATCTGCTGGATCCGGAGCAGGGGCTTGGCAGTGAAATCGGCATCAAGTCCGGGCTGATGGATAATAAACTGCAGCTGACGTTTGCCCTGTTCCAGATTACCAAAGAGAACATTGCCAAGACTGACCCTGATTTTCCGCTGGCCTCCATCGCCAGTGAGAAAGCCACTGCCAAAGGTGCTGAGCTTGGCATTACAGGCAAGGTCACTGAGAAGCTCGATGTGATCGCTAACCTGGGGTACCTCGATGATGCCGAGGATCTTGATTCCAGTGTGGCGGAGCAAACGGCGTCCTTGTGGGGGTCTTATGCGTTCACGCAGGCGCTGTCAGTGGGGCTGGGCGCCACACACTACGGTGATCGGGGTCTCAATCTGCCCGGTTACACCTTGGTCAACGGCGCCGTGACCTACAAAACAGGCCAGTGGCGCGCACAGCTTAATCTCCACAATATCGCTGATGAAGAGTACATTGAGTCCAGCTTTGGCCCGGTCGGTACTGCCGCCATCGGCCGTGGCATTCATCCCGGCGAACCCTTCAACGCCAAACTCAATCTGACCTACAGCTTCTAACGCTGCATGGCCGAAGCCCCGTGCCGGGGCTTCGGTGCGCCCGATAGCGCTATTTTGCACCGTGGTGTGCGTTTGCCTGAAAGTGCGCGATCGCATAGTCAATCAGTGCGCGTACTTTGTGCGGCAAGACACTGCCCGCGAGGTACACCGCGTTGATTGGGTACGACGGGGGTTGGTAGCCATTCAGCAGCGGCACCAGCTGGCCGTTGGCCAACGCCTCATCGAGAACAAAGTCTGGGCATAAAGCAATGCCGTACCCGTCCAGGGCCCAGTCGCGTGCGACGCGGGCGCTGTTTACCGTCAGTTGGTGTGGCGGTGTCACGATATGTCTGTCGTCATCACTGCGCAATGTCCAACGCGTAGGGTCGGGGCTGTTGCTGTCAATAATACAGCTATGGTGAGATAGGTCCGCAGGTGTGCGCGGCGTCGCGTGATGAGCGAGGTAGGTTGGTGAGGCAACCAGTTGCGAGTGGATTTCACCGAGTTTGCGTACCTTGAGCGATGCGGTATCAAGTTCACCGACGCGAAAAGCGAGATCAAAGCCGCCGGTCGCGAGATCAACAAACGCATCACTGAGGTGCAGATCGATGGCGAGGCCGGGATGCTCGGCGGCGAAGTGGCCAAGTAATTCGCGGATCATCCGTTCGCCAAACGTCACCGGGGCTGACAGGCGCAGCACACCGCTTAAGCTGCTCGCATCTTCCGCGACGGCCGAGAGCATATCGTCAAGCTCCTCCAACAGCGCGGGTGCGCGGGCGAGCAGGTCTTCACCGATGGGGGTCAGGCCGACTTTGCGGGTGGTGCGTTGCAACAAGCGCGCACCGATGCGTTTCTCGAGTTCTGCAACGTACTTAGACGTTAGACGGTTAGAGATGCTGAGGCGATGCGCCGCCTCGGTGAACGAGCCCGACTGTGCCGTTGCCACAAAGGCGCGCAAGCCATCAATCAAATCCATCACGACACCCCACTATTGAGAACAATATGGAGAAAGTCATTCTATATCATCTCCATTGTGTTGATAAGTGCGGGTCGGCATAGTGTGGGGTAGACAATATGACTGGGGAGAGACATATGACGACCACACAACACGCACAGCAAGCGCCGGTTGTCTTCTTACCCCACGGCGGCGGGCCTTTGCCCGTGCTGGGAGATCCTGGCCACGAAGCACTCACCGCGTTTTTGCGCGCCGTGCCGGCCCGCCTGGGTCAGCCTGAGGCGATGCTCGTCATCACGGGGCATTGGGAGACTGACGTCGCGACGCTCTCCAGTCACCCGCAGCCCGATCTCATCTATGACTATTACGGGTTCCCGGAGGCGTCGTATCGCATCACGTATCCGGCGCCGGGCGCGCCAACGCTCGCCGAGGAGATTGCCGGACTACTGGCCGATGCGGGCATTGAGGCGGTGTGCGACGCGCAGCGCGGCTATGACCACGGTACGTTTGTTCCGCTGAAGCTTATGTACCCCGAGGCAAACATTCCCGTGGTTCAGCTATCGGTGCTCAAGGACATGAACCCAGCCAAGCACCTTGCGATGGGCAAGGCGTTGGCATCAGTGCGGGCGCGCAACGTGGTGATCGTCGGCTCAGGGATGTCCTTTCACAATCTGCAGGACTTTTTCGTCGACAGCGACAGCAGCCGCAACAGGCCGAAGCCTTTGACGCTTGGCTGGTCGAGACGTGCTGTGATCCGGCGTTAACGGCTGCTGAACGCGAGCAGCGGTTACGCCACTGGACGCAGGCGCCCGCGGCGCGCTTTAGCCACCCGCGTGAAGAGCATTTACTGCCATTGCACGTGTGCTACGGCATCGCGCAAGCGGCGTTGGTGTTCAATGATGACGTGCTGAATCGGCGAGTGATGAGCGTGTTGTGGCAGTGAGGGGGGCAGCGTCCGTCAGGCGTGTGCTTCGCCGATCAGGTGAAAGAAGCTACCGCTCGCGTGGCCGCGATGTGAGCCTGTCTCGGTGACGGTGTCGCCGTTGGCGTCGACGACTTTCGCCAGCGGGGCATCGGGTTGTGCTGTAATACTGCAATAGTGGAATTCATGCCCGCGCAGCCGCGTGCCTGGCTCTTGCCCCGGCAGCGCAGCGCGCAGTGTCGCTAAGCGGTAGCCCAGGTGCAGCTTGGGGTGCTCGTAGCTGGTTTCCAGCCCTAATAAGCCTGCCATGCGATGGCGCGTGCCAGATTTGTCGACCAAACCGGCGCCCATGGCCATATAACCGCCACACTCGCCATGTACGGGCCGCGTGGTTGCAAACGCGCGCAGTCGCTGCCGAAACGTCTCTGCCGCTGCCAGCTGTCCGGCATGCAGCTCCGGGTAACCGCCCGGTAGCCAGCAGACGTCAGCGCGATCGTCAGGCCCTTGGTTTGCCAGCGGCGAGAAGGGCAGCAGCTCGGCGCCGGCGGCGCGCCAGCCATCAAGCAGGTGCGGGTAAACAAAAGAAAAGGCGGCATCTTTTGCCAGGGCGATGCGCTGGCCCGGGGGGCGACTTGTCTCGGCAAGGGTTGGCTTCTGCGAAGTCTGACCGGCGGCTGCCAGTAATGCCGCGAGATCCACGTGCTCGGCAACGATGTCGCCAAGGGTGTTCAGCAAGGTCTCAAGATGAGGATGCTCACTCGCTTGCACCAAACCCAGATGGCGTTCAGGCAGGGTGATGGCCTTGTGTCGAGGCAGGGCGCCGAGCACAGGGATATCAACCTGTGCCAGGCCGTTTCTCACCAGCGCCTCATGACGTGGGCTGGCAACCTGATTCAGGACGACACCGGCCAGTGTCACATCGCTCTGCAGTGTGGCAAAACCGAGTGCCGTGGCCGCAGCAGATTGCGCTTGAGCAGATACGTCTAACACCAGCACCACCGGCCAACCCGTCAGAGCTGCAATATCGGCGCTCGCACCGGTCGCGGTCTCACCGGCATGGGCCACAGCGTCGAACAGTCCCATTGCTCCCTCGGCTAAGGCCAGGTCCGCGCCTTGGGCCCGATCAACCAAGGCGTGCAACAGGGCGGGTTGCATGGCCCAGCTGTCGAGGTTGTAGGAAGCACGCTCGGCTGCGGCGTGGTGGAATGCGGGATCAATATAGTCCGGCCCGGTTTTAAACGGCTGCACCTGCACGCCTTGCCGCGTCAGTGCGCGCAGTAACCCTAGCATCACGGTGGTTTTCCCCGCGCCTGAGCTTGGGGCGGAGATCAGTAGTCCCGGTGGCAGCATCATATGACGTGTGCCTGTGCGTGGTGGTATCGGGTCATTGGCTTAACGTTGTCCACTCAGAGATGCGCATTATCGCCAGGGGCAAGGTTGCTGTATTGGTCATGAATACGATTCATGGCCGTCGATAGACATATGCGCCGTGTGAGGAGGTGCAAGTCATCATAGCGTTGGTGCTCATCCGGGACAACTGGGCAGCTCATTGCTACGGAGAGGTTCAGACCTCGTTGTCTGTGACAATTCTGCAAAGAGTGCCGAAGGCACTGCGCGCTGGCTCATTTACTGGATATTTCGATATTTGTTTAAATATCTATGTGATGCCGCTACAGTCAGCGCATGGAGAATGATGTCGTCGCCAAGTTGCTCAGCGAGTTGGGGCACTCGACGCGCTTGTCAGTGTTTCGGTTGCTGGTAAAGGCAGGCCCCAATGGCTTGCCGGTGGGGGAAGTGCAGCAGCGCTTGGCGATTGCCGGCCCAACATTATCACACCATTTACATCGCTTGATTGGTGTTGGATTAGTGCGCCAGTATCGCGAAGGGCGGACGCTGTATTGCGTTGCGCAACTTGATCCGCTGCGTGAAGTGGTCGGTTTTCTCGACCGCGAGTGCTGCACTTTGTCATGATCAGGGCCACGGTGAGTGGCCTTTTTCTGGATCGCATGTTTCGATAATTGTAGAAATATAAAATGAATTTATCTTCTTCTGATTCGTCCCGGGTAGCGGGAGATTTTTACACGATGCTCGGCGAGGCTGGGGTGATGTTCTTGCAGCTGTTCACAGAGTTGACGGCGCTGTTTTTGATCATCAGTTTTGGCGTTGCCTTGCTGACCCAGCGCTTGCCGCCGGCACGCATCCAGTCTTTACTCGGAGCGCAACACGGTCGGGGCTATGTGCTGGCGGCCGGCCTGGGCGCGGTAACGCCGTTTTGTAGCTGCTCAACCATCCCAATGCTTGTGGGCTTGCTGCGTGCACGCGCGGGTTTTGGTCCTACCATGACATTCTTATTCACATCCCCGTTGCTCAACCCTATTGTGGTTGCTTTGTTTGTGCCCGTATTGGGTTGGCAGGTAACGGCCGTATATGCAGGGCTGGCACTTGGTGTGTCGCTGCTGGCGGGGTGGGCGCTTGAACGACTGCAGTTTGATCGTTACGTCCGCGCCGAGATGCTGGCGCAACCGACGCGGCAGGCCTGCGGCGCGGCGGCCGTGCCGGATTCGGGATGGCGAGCTGCGTGGGAGGAAGCGTGGTCCTTGTTTCGGAGTATGTTCCCTTGGATGTTGATCGCCATGGTGATCGGCGCGCTGGTGCACGGTTTTGTGCCGGGTGCATTCTTCGCTGAGGTGGCGGGCGCTGACAATCCGCTGGCAGTGCCTCTGGCTGCGGTTATCGGTATTCCAATTTACATGCGTGTCACCGCCTTGTTGCCACTGGTGGCGGCTTTTTTGTCGAAAGGCGTGAGTATCGGCGCGATTATGGCGTTAACCATTGGCAGTGGTGGCGCCAGCTTGCCTGAGATGATTATGTTGAACCACCTCTTCCATTGGCAATTATTGGCGGCGTTTTTGGTGGTGATCTTTGTGATGGCGGTGAGCGGGGGCTTGCTGGTCAATGCGCTGTTTGCGTGATGGACGTGCACCATCACGCAAACAGCATGATCACGCTGACGGATGTGCGGCGCTCGCTAGGCTGAGACGACGACTGTCCTCACGTTGATGCACCCAATGGTACAACACAGGTAGTACTAGGAGGGTCAACACGGTTGAGGAGAGGATGCCGCCAATCACGACCGTTGCCAGTGGTCGCTGGACCTCCGCCCCCGTTCCGGTATTGAGTGCCATAGGGATAAAGCCAAGGCTGGCGACCAGGGCCGTCATCAAAACCGGACGCAATCGCGTTAAGGCGCCCTCAGTCACTGCGTGCAGCAAATCACCTGTGTCACGCCACAGTGATTGGATAAAGGTCACCATCACCAAGCCATTCAACACCGCGACACCGGACAGCGCGATAAAGCCGACGCCAGCGGAAATGGACAATGGCATACCGCGAAAGTACAGCGAGAGCACGCCACCGGTCAGCGCCAGCGGTACACCGCTGAATACAATTAGGGCATCTTTTATCGACGCGAACGCCATGACCAAGAGCGCCAGAATCAGCAATAGGGTGATGGGCACGACGACGGACAGGCGTCGGGTCGCAGACGCCAGTTGTTCAAATGTGCCGCCGTAGTCCAGCCAATAGCCGGCGGGCAGTTGCACGTTCTGGCGGATCTGCGCCTTCACCTCGGCGACGAAGCTGCCCAGATCGCGACCGCGGACGTTGGTGGTGACCACCACGCGGCGTTTGCCGTTTTCGCGGCTGATTTGCGCGGGTGCGAGGGTAGTCTCCAGGCTTGCGATTTCTTGCAATGGCACGTAGTCGCCGTTCGGCAGGGGTACGGGAAGAATGCCGAGGCGTTCGATATCGTTGCGTACAGCTTCCGGGAGTCGCACCATGAGTTCAAACTGACGATCACCCTCGTAGAATATGCCAGCTGATTCACCGCCGATAGCCGCAGATACCCAGTCTTGCAGTTCTATGACATTGAGGCCGTAGCGACCCAGCGCGGTGCGTTTTGGTAGTATGGATAAGGTCGGCATACCCGTGACTTGCTCAACGCGTGTATCCGCCGCGCCTGCGATTTGGCTGACAACTTGAGAGATGGCGTTGGCACTTTGCAGTAGCTGATCCATGTCATCGCCAAATACTTTGATGCCGACATCGGCGCGCACACCCGAGATCAGCTCGTTAAACCGCATTTGTATGGGTTGCGTAAACTCGTAGTTGTTACCCGGTAGTTGGCGCAGGGCGAGCTCCATATCCGCGACCAAGCTGGCCTTGGTCTTGGTTGGGTCTGGCCACTCGTGACGTGGTTTAAGGATGACAAAATTGTCGGCGACGTTAGGTGGCATGGGGTCCGTGGCGACTTCTGCGGTGCCGATGCGTGCAAAGACTTTGTCCACTTCAGGAAAGGCTTTAATGCGGGTCTCGAGGATTTCCTGCATGGCGACGGACTGTGCCAGCGCTGTGCCAGGAATGCGCATCGCATGCAGCGCGATATCGCCCTCGTTCAGCTGTGGTACAAATTCTGATCCCAGTGAAGTTGCCAGCCAGAGACAGAAAGCGACGAAGAGTGCCGCCACGCCGATAACGCTGTAACGCAAGCGCAATGACAGATGTAGCAACGGTCTATACAGACGTTTGCTGGCGCGCACGACAATGCTCTCAGACTCGCTGATCGGGCCACGCAGAAAGACGGCCACGGCTGCAGGCACCAGCGTCAATGACAGTAGCATGGCCGAGAGTAAAGCCATCACGACGGTCGCCGCCATGGGATGGAACATTTTCCCTTCCACGCCACTGAGCGAAAAGATGGGGATATACACGATCGTGATGATGGCAATGCCAAACAGGCTGGGCTTGATCACTTCGGCCGTCGCTCGATAAACGACCTGCAGTCGATCCGCTATCGCCAGAGTAGTATTGTCGCGCTGCGCTTGTCCCAGTCGGCGCACCGCGTTTTCAACAATGATCACTGCACCGTCGACGATCAGGCCGAAGTCTAGCGCACCCAGGCTCATCAGATTGGCAGACACGCCTGCCTCAACCATGCCTGAGATCGTCATCAGCATGGACAGTGGGATGACCGCAGCGGCAATCAGTGCCGCGCGCATATTGCCCAACAACAGAAACAACACGGCGATGACCAGCAGTGCGCCCTCGAGCAGGTTTTTGCTGACTGTGGCAATGGCCTTGTCCACCAGCGTGGTGCGGTCGTACACGGGTTCAGCGACGACGCCGCGTGGCAGCGATGACTGGATGTCCGCCAGTTTTGCGGCGACATCGCGGGCGATAGTGCGGGAGTTTTCACCAATCAGCATCATCGCGGTGCCGAGGACGGTTTCCTGTCCATCGCGGGTGGCGGCGCCAGTGCGCAGTTCTTTACCGATGCCCACGGTGGCCAGATCGTGCACTCTGACGGGGATGCCATCCCGCGCAGTGACGATAACATTGCCGATATCGTCCAGCGTGGCCAACTGCCCGGGCGAAAGCACCAGGAGTTGCTGACCATTGCGCTCGACATAGCCGGCGCCTCGATTGGTGTTATTGGCTTTTAGCGCCTCGACCAGGGTGTCGAGGCTGACATCGTAATACAACAGCTGTTTCGGGTCAGGTTGAATGTGATATTGCTTGTTGTATCCGCCAATGCTATTGACCTCAATGACTCCCTTAACTTGCGATAGCTGAGGCTTGATGATCCAGTCCTGTATTTCACGCAGTGCTGTGGCATCGTAGGGTCTGCCGCTGGTCTGGCGCGCATCAGGGGCGGCTTGCACCGTGTACATAAAAACCTCACCCAGGCCCGTCGAAATTGGCCCCATTTCGGGTTCAATGCCCGTGGGTAGGCTGCTGCGAATGGCACCTAGACGTGTATTGATCAGGTTGCGGGCGAAGTAAATGTCCGTACCTTCGTCAAAGACGACTGTCACTTGCGACAAGCCGTAGCGCGACAGCGAACGGGTGTAGGCGAGATTGGGTAGGCCGTAGAGTGCGGTCTCGACCGGGTAGGTGATGCGTTGCTCAGCCTCTAAGGGCGAATAGCCTGGAGCTGCGGTATTGATTTGCACCTGGACGTTGGTGATGTCGGGCACAGCATCGATTGGCAACAGCTGATAATGCCAGCTGCCCATGCCGATGATCACTAGCGTCAGGCTTAAAAACAGATAGCGCCGCGCAATGGCGAGGCGCAGAATGGAATCAATCATGTGGCTCCCCTCAGTGTACGTGCTCGGCGGCGGATTTTTCGATGTCTGCTTTGATCAGGTAGCTGTTGGCGCTGACGTAAGGCTGGCCTTTTGCCAGTCCGGAAAGCACTTCCACGGCTTTTGCGTCACTGCGGCCGAATGCCAAGGGTGCAAAGGTGTAGGTCGTACCCCCTTTGACAAAGACGCCGGTCTGTCCCTCAAGGCTTTGAACCGCAGACTTCTCCACCTTTAATGCCACCTCGTGTGTGTTGACGAGAATATTCCCCTCCACCAGCATGCCGGGTGACCAGCGTTCTTCTGCATTGTTAATGGCAACGCGCGCGATCTGGTAGGGCGCGTTGAGCGCGGGCAAGAGATGCGCGATCTGGCCCGACACTGTCTGGCCATTGAGCACGATGTCGACGGCCTGGCCGGCGGTAACCTGTGACTGTTGGGCGGGATAGATGCGCAGTTCGGCCCAGAGGGTGTCAAAGTTGGCAATCGTGAACAGGATCTGGTCTTGGGTGATCTCGCCCACATTGGCATGCCGCTGAATCACTGTGCCACTGATCGGTGCGAGAATTGGGTAGCTTTTGAGGCTCGTGTCAGACTCGACGCGCGCGAGTAGATCGCCCTGAGTGACGCGATCACCAATGCGGGGATTGACCGCTTTGATCAGGCCTGTGTACCGCGCTCGCACATGGCTAAGATGCTCGGGAGCTGTAGTGAGGCGGCCATAGCTAATCAGGCGTTCAAAAAGCTTGCCGCCATTGGCGACGAGGGTAGTAATGCCTACGTCAGCCGCCATGGCGTGATCGATATCGGTGGCGAGTGCATGATCGTCGCCATGACCGTGACCATGGTCGTCGTGGTCATGGCTTGCGTCGTCATGGTCATGGCTTGCGTCGTCATGGTCATGGCTTGCGTCGTCATGGTCATGGCCTGCTT
>DOIU01000362.1 GCA_003511825.1 Gammaproteobacteria bacterium
GCTCTTCCGATCTCGAGATTATGGTTGTTGGTGCTTTGGCGTAGCATCAGTTCTCGAGCACCACTCATCGCGAGGTAGACCATTTTATCCATAGGGCGATGCCTCTATTAACGCAGGTTGATGATGGTTTGCGCCAGTGTATCGGCGGTACTGATCACCTGGGCATTGGCTTGGAAGCTTCGCTGCGCGCCGATCATGGCGACAAGCTCGGCTGTCAAGTCAACGTTCGACTCTTCAACCGCGCCTGACTGCAGTAAGCCAAGGTCGGCACTACCCGGTGCGTTGGTGACACCAATGCCTGAGGCTACCGACTCTTTCCAAGCGGAGTCGCCAATGGGCGTCAATCCTTGCTCATTAGAGAAGCTCGTGAGCACGATCTGGCCGAGTATCTTGGCTTCACCGTTGTTGTAGTCCCCATATATGACGCCGCTGGCATCAACGTCGATGTCTTGCAGACGACCAGGGCTGTATCCGTTTTGCTGAATGTTATTGATGCCGAAAGGATTGACAAACTGCGTCATGGAAGAAATATCGATATCAATGGTTTGCTCAGCTGTACCACCCACGGGTGTGAAGGGAATGGTCGAAATGGTATTGCCCGTGCCGCCATTGACGGATTCCAAACCGCCAGCAGTGCTAAACACCAGGGAATCCCCTCCGGGAGCACTGACTTCTTGCCCCTCAACGAACATGAAGCTGCTCCAGGTGTTATCACCATCTTTGTGGTAGTACATGGTCACTTCATGCGATGTACCCAAGGAGTCGAACATCATTGTCGACGTCGAGAAGTTGTAGGTGGATGGATCATTCACATCAAACGGCGCTGCGAGAATATCGGCACTCGGGTCGAGGTTTAAGTCAAGCGCGATCTCCGACGTCTGACGCGGAGGAAGATCGGATGTATCGAGTTGCAGTCTGCCCAGCGAGCTGGTCAAGACTCCGTCTTCGTTAGCTGTGTAGCCGGTCAAACTGTGGCCAACAGAGTTGACGATATTACCTTGGGCGTCCAGCCCAAAGTTGCCGGCGCGAGAGTAGACCACGCTGCCGTGATCATCCATGCGGAAGAAGCCCTCACCTGAGATAGCGATGTCCAGGTTGTTTGAGGTGAAAGTCATATCCCCTTGCGAAAAATCTTGCGCAACTCGACTCACGCGAACACCAGAGCCAATGGCTGTGCCGGGTGTGCCTTGCCCACTGACGGCATAAACATCCGCAAACTCAGCGTGAGATTGCTTGAAGCCGTTGGTGGCGTTGTTCGCGATATTGTTGGAAATGACCTCAAGTTCTGCACTTGCCGCGTTGATTCCCGTTAAAGCGATTTCGAAAGTCATTGTCGTATTCCTTTACGTATTCGTGGTTTAGTGTATCTGGCTGACTTGCGACAGTTTCAGAGTCTGTCCGTCGACTGTGTTTAAGATAATCTCGCCATCGGAGGTCGAGATGTTCACACTCTCAATTTCTTGCTTGACGCTCACATCACCGACCGCCGTGTTTTCACCGCTGCCGTAACTGACGGTAATGGTGTAGGTATCTGGAGCGGCTCGTTCACCGTTTTCTAAGGTGCCATCCCAGGTGAAACTGTTACGTCCGGCGTTTTGCAGCCCAAGATCAATCTCATGGACCAGTTCTCCATTGCTGCCATAAATGGTTGCAACGGCGTTACTCGCACTTGCATCGGCGTCGTACACCGCATTGAGTGTGTTGTCAGCGTTCAAGGCGAACTTATTGCTTGGCACCAACACCTCGTGCCCCACCAAGTTTGCGGACTGCATGACTTGATACGTGCCGAGCGATGTGGCGAGGGCATCGATGGACTTTTGCATTCCATCAATACCTGTCACCGTGCTGAATTGCGCCATCTGCGCGATGAATTCACCGTTTTCCTGCGGCTGCATCGGATCTTGATTGCGCAGCTGCTCCAGCATCAGTGTCATGAATTCATTTTGCCCCAGTTCGTTCTTTTTAGTCGGAACCGAAGAGGTGCTAAACGCATAGTTGTTGACGACATCTGAGCTGCTGATTGGGGTAGTCATAATGCAATGCTCCTAGATTACTGACCCATCTTTAGGGTTTGCAGCAATAAGCTTTTTGAGGTGTTCAGCATCTCAATGTTGCTTTGATAACTGCGTGAGGCGGAAATCATATTGGCCATTTCTTCGACCATATTGACGTTTGATGTGAAGACATAACCCTCTTCATTGGCCAAGGGGTGGCCGGGTTGGTATTGCATCTCGTGTTCTGCCTGGCTTTCGACGACGCCCAGAGATTTCACACCTGCGGAGCCGGTGCTGGCCATTGAGCTTTCCATCATCGCTTTGAAAACCGCCTGACGTGATTTGTACGCTTCTTCTTGCGAACCGGCGACCGTGTTGGCGTTGGCCATATTACTGGCCGTTAGGTTCAGACGCAGACTTTGTGCGCTCATGCCGCTGCCGGCGATATCAAACACTTGAAACAGAGACATGACTATTCACCCTTGAGGACGCTGATCATGCGTCGTATACGTCGGCTTAAGAACTCCAGGCTGGCCTGGTAGCGCACGGAATTTTCGGTAAACTCGCCTTGCTCGACGTCTGTGTCTACCGTATTGCCATCCAGCGAAGGCTCTTGCGGTACGCGATATTTTAGCGTCGATGCGAGTAAGGTACTGTTCATCGGCATGTGAGCAGCGTGCGTGGTCGCCAGCGTTGCGGTGTGTGGGCCGGAGATCTGCTGCTTGAGCATGCTCGAGAAATCTATGTCACGCGCCTTATAATTGGGCGTGTCTGCGTTGGCGAGATTATTCGCTAATAGCTTAGTCCGCTGTGAACGCAGCGTCAGTGCGTTCGCGTGCAAGCTGAGATGTTTGTCGATACTGACCGTCATGAATCCATTCCTGTAAAATCCAAACCGCGCGTTCCTTGCGGCGTGTGAAGCTTGTGTCGGCTGCCGGCATCGCAAAATCGAGCGATGGCGGGTTAGTTTTCGGGGTGTAGGCGTTATGCGCTGATGTAACCCAGGTTAGGTGATTCATGCTGACACTGTTACATGCGCCTTCGGCGCTTGTGACCTCCCGCAAACCCTCATTGGGCCGCGCTGAATCATCATGCCGTGGCATAGTCTTTGAATCGAACAGAGCAGTATTCAAGGACAGATTTCCCTCATGGTTAAGTACCCTCATTGTTTGCGTTGGTTGGATTGTTTCTATCTCCGGCTGGGTTTTATTGCGTGGATAGGCGTTGTGGTCTCCCCCTGCGCGCTGTCGCAGGAGTCGTGGCAGTCCCACCGCTCAATACGCGCCGCCGTTGAAGCGTTTGTCTTACAGGGGCACGACACT
Source organism: Gammaproteobacteria bacterium (assembly GCA_003511825.1). Lineage (GTDB taxonomy): Bacteria > Pseudomonadota > Gammaproteobacteria > Granulosicoccales > Granulosicoccaceae > UBA7957. The sequence goes on from DOIU01000362.1 coordinate 3,317, forward strand.
GATGCAGGTACGGAAGTGATTGTCGGCAGTATTGACAAGCGTTTGCGTTTGGCAGAATGTACGTCCCCTCTAGAGACATTCTGGCCCCCTGCAGGAAGACGTACGGGCAATGTGAGTGTGGGGGTGGCGTGTGCAGGGAGTACGCCCTGGAAAATCTATGTTCAGGCACGTGTGGCGCAATACCAGCCGGTGGCGGTGTTGTCTCGGCCCGTCGTGTCAGGCGAGGCATTGTCAAAAAAGATGCTGCGCTTTGAACGCGCCGACGTGACGCGCTTAGGTAAGCACTACATCACCGACAGTACGCCGCTAGAAGGTTATCGCTTTAAGCGCAGCGTGTCGGCGGGGCGCAAGCTGCAAGCGCGGATGCTTGAAGCCCCTTTATTTGTGCGCAGGGGCGAGCGGGTCACGATTGTGTCGACGATGTCGGGACTGCGGGTCCACATGGCCGGCGAAGCTCTGGCGGACGGTTCCCCTGGCGACATCATCCGTGTACGTAACGCGAGTTCGTCGCGGATTGTGCAAGGAGAGGTGGTGCGTAAGGGGCTTGTGAAAATCTTAAACTAGAAACTTTTGTCCTAACTAAGGAGAGAGATGATGGACGATAATCGGTTACTGCGAAAAGCAGATGCCGTACTGGATGGTTTGATGGATATCCTCGATCGAGAGCAACAGGCGATCGTGGATGCTGATCCGGAGACGCTGGCTGCGACGAGCAGTAAAAAAAAGCAACTGCTTGATGAACTGACGGCCCTGCAGCCGCAGCTGATACAGGTGTTTGATGGCACTGGCGGAAAATCTCAGCCTTTGCTCGATCAAACGCGCAACAAACTGAATCGGTGTCGCGATCGGAATACCCAAAACCGAAAGCTGACAGTACAGGGGTTGAACGTCGTGGATAAGTCCATCGGCATGCTGAAGTCCGCGATAAAGTCAGGATCTGTTCGTGTTTATGGGCCTACCGGGAAGACGGATGATAACGCGGTAAAGCGCAATATTGGCACTGCGTAGATTCATTAGCGGTTATCAGTGTAAGGAGCCTCACTGGCTCCTTTTTTTTGGAATAGCTGGTTAAGAGTGAGAGTCAGAGGATGGCGGGTATTTCTGGAATAGTACCCGCGTTCTTGAGTTCCGTGGCACATTGGCGAGCCGATTGGTGTTTTGCGCGGGTTTTGTCTGCGTAATAGGCGTCAAACAACAAGGTACAGCGCATCGTTGGAGTGAGTTCGTTGTTCTCAAAATAGTTGCTAAGTATGACGCCCTGGGTGTTTAGCAAGCGCTTGGCATAGTGGCGCATGACTGATGGCATGACAGTCTGATTATCATGAGCGCCTGGCATGTCGATCTGCGCCTTGTCAATGATTTCACCAGACTTTGCATGGCTGAGCATAACGCTGAATGCGGAATCATCAAGCAGTGAATAATGCAAGGTGTAGTCTTCTGGCCAGTCTTGTGTCTTGCCTTGATGAGACGGAACATGTTCTTGGACAATAAATGTCTGATACTCGCGCAGCCCCTGGATAACGTGATGGCCAAACTGGCGCGCTTTGGGGTTGGATGGGTGCGCGTTGATGACTGTGAGTCGCGGCAGTGTGGGGCGGTTTGAGTGCGGCTCAATATGCTCCATGCTCGCAATATCAACAGGTACCAAGGTTGTGGTCATGGGTGTCGCTGCACTGGCGCGACTGAGCCGGGTGTAGTTGGCTGACAAGTTCCACGCAAATACAGCCATCAGCAATACGCCGATGGCGGCTATTTGCCGGTGGTAATGTACAAAACTGTCTCTGAGCAACGTCATCATTTGGCGAGGTGTTTCTGCCAGCGCTGACGGCAATATGGTGGCGTTTGACAGCGAGAAATCGTTGGTGCTTGTCAGTGCTGGTTGTTCAAAGGTGGGCACATATGAGCCTGGCTTGATGCAGATCTTTATGCCGCTGTTACACTGACGTGACTGGTAGTAGTCGTCCATGGTGTCGCGTAACCGCTTTGCGAGTACGCGCACCGAAGGGTTGCTCTGTGGATCAAAGTTATCGGGTTTACCGAGGGCGTCCACCGCAATGGTGTAGGCCTTTATTCTGTCTGACTGACCTGCCAGCGTTTGCTCGACAATATAGCTCAGGAAGGCTGACATCTGCGGCGACGACTTGAAATGATCATCTGCCAACATATGCGCGAGCGCGAGTCTGATCTGGTCTTTGTTGTTGTGCATTGAGTTCTCCTTGAATGCCCCGACCAACGACATCCTGTGTTAGTTGATTGTGACGGGGTTAACAAACGCGAGCAATTTGCGTACCTGAAGATCGGGGCGCGAACGTTTTTTATATCGCTCTGGCCCCTGCTGTGCTGCGGTTTTGGTCTCAAGGGCAACCCGCAATAACCGGTTAGCTCAGCTAAGGGTGTAACAACAGCTAACTGTCGCTCGCGTTATATAGCCTGCTTGAGATTCCAATGATGACCGATAAGGCTAGAAAGCAACCAACCAGGAGAAGCAAGGATGCTGATTGTAAAACGCAACATCGGAGACAGAGTCCTTATTGGTAAGGACATCACTGTGTCCGTGTTGAACCAAGAGGAGGGCTGCGTGTATCTCGGCATCGATGCACCTGTGTCACTCGATATTCTGAAGCAGGAGTTGCAAAAGCATTTCGAGCGAGATTCGGCTGAGGCGGTCAATGCCCCTTTTGTAAAGAAAGCGGGCTGATCTCAGGTAGGGGTGTCGTCTCTTAAGTGATTGATATAAATGGCTAAACCAATCAGTTTTTCTGTCTGATGTACAAAGATGTTTTGTGACCTAATCCACAAGAATGCCAGAAATGATGCCGCGTACATTGTGCATCTTCATCAGATGTTGCGCAGTGGTTCGAGAATTGCAACCCGCCTTGCATTCGACCGGCAACGTCAGGGTTCTGCCGTGGATGGCATTGCGTCTCAGTATGCCAGAGGCAAGAAAAGTGTGATTGAGTTTTTATTTCTCTTCGTTTTTGAAGATTTGGTCACACTTGACGTTAATACAGAGAAGTCGACAGTGTTTGGTGGTGAAGCAACAGGCGACTGTTGGCTGACACCTAAGTTATGAGATAGAAAATAACGATGAGCAGTATGAATAATCGGTCAATCAGCGGAGATAGCTTGCGATGATTGGCTCCCAGGCAACCGCTTACACGATCAATCCGTTTGACGAACAGAACTTTGTCGGATCACCGGTTCAGGTGATTGCAATTGCTGGCGCAAAAGGGGGGATTGGCAAATCGTCAGTTGCGGTCAATCTCGCCATCTCGTTGGCGCAGCAAGATCATCGCGTCATGTTGATGGACGCAAGCCTTGGCATGGCCAACTTTGATGTATTGTTGAATTTGCAGCCTGCACATAATCTCTCTCATGT
>DOIU01000219.1:0-2121 GCA_003511825.1 Gammaproteobacteria bacterium
GCCATGCGCACTTCGGTATAACGCATCGCTGCGGGCGAATCGCCATCAACCGAGCCGAAGTTGCCCTGCCCGTCGACCAACATATAACGCAAGGAGAACGGCTGCGCCATGCGCACAATGGTGTCATAGACGGCGGTATCGCCGTGCGGATGGTACTTACCGATCACATCACCGACGACACGCGCTGACTTCTTGTAAGCCTTGTTCCAATCATTGCCGAGTTCGCTCATCGCGTAGAGGACCCGACGATGCACAGGCTTTAATCCATCCCGCACATCCGGCAACGCCCGCCCGACTATGACGCTCATCGCGTAATCAAGGTAGGACTGCTGCATCTCGTCTTCGAGGTTGACAGGCAGGATTTCCTTTGCAAAATCAGTCATTTTCGCTCGCTGTGTCTGGCTGGTTCGGGAAGCGGATATAAAGCCCGCTAGTGTAACACAAATGCAAGAAAGAAGTCGCTTGAAACGCCCGTCTGACGCCGTTCCATCTGTTCACTAACCACTCAAGGCCAAACACCGCAAGCGTGGTTGCGGTGGGCATCAACGCGTCACTTGCAGCTAGGAGCCGCAATGAGTAAGGTGCGCTACATGCAAAAAGTCGATCAGATCTTATCTGCGCCCTGGCTGGTCACAGTCGATGCCAATGACACCGTGCTAGAAGACCACAGCCTGGTCATTGAGAGCGGCATCATTCGCGACATCGTGCCAACTGCCGATGTGCGCGAACGCTACTCGGGGCCAGAGCTGGCTCTGCCCGATCACATCCTGTGCCCGGGGCTGATCAACGCCCACACCCACATGAGCATGAATCTGCTGCGTGGCTACGCCGATGACTTGCCGCTCAAAGAATGGCTCGAAGGCTATATCTGGCCCGCCGAAGGCCAGTGGGTGGACGAGCAGTTTGTTGCTGACGGCAGTCGACTGGCCATGGCCGAGAGCCTGTTGGGCGGAACGACCTGTTTTAACGACATGTATTTTTTCCCCGATATCACGGCGCGACTGGCCAGCGCGGCCGGCATGCGCGCCAGCATCGGCCTGATCGTGATCGACTTCCCGACGGTGTGGGGCTCGGGGCCAGACGAGTACTTAAAAAAAGCCATTGCCGTCGGTGACGAGTTCCGCCACGACCCCCAAGTCAGCGTCACGCTCGCCCCGCACGCGCCCTACTCTGTGTCGCGCGAGCCGCTCGAAAAAATCAGCACGCTGAGCGCTGAACTCGATATCCCCGTGCATATCCATGTGCAGGAAACCGCCGGCGAGGTTCAAGACTTCATCAGCCAGCACGGCGTACGCCCGCTGCAGAGGCTGGCAGAGATCGGCCTGGTCAATCCTTCCCTGATCGCGGTGCATATGACACAGCTTGAGGACAGCGAGATTGCGATGCTGGCCAATCAAGGCGTGCACGTGGTGCATTGTCCGGAGTCAAACCTCAAGCTTGCCAGCGGCGCCTGCCCAGTGAACGCCTTACTGCGCGCCGGCGTCAACGTCGCTCTTGGCACAGACGGCACCGCCTCGAACAATGACCTCGACATGTTTGGCGAGATGCGCACAGCAGCCCTGCTCGGCAAACACGTCGCCGGCGATGCTTCAGCAGTGAATGCGTTTCAAGCGCTGCGCATGGCCACGATTAATGGTGCACGGGCCCTGGGGCTCGCCGACGTGACCGGCTCACTCGAACGTGGTAAAGCCGCCGACATCATCGCGGTGGATACCGCACGGGTTGATATGGCACCGGTGTATGAGCCCGTTTCACACGTGGTCTATGCCGCCTCTCGGCACTGCGTGCAACACGTCTGGGTCGCCGGCAAACAGCTGGTCAAGGACGCGCAGCTGACGACGCTCGACGCCGACGCACTCACCGAGACAGCACAACAGTGGCAACAGAAAATCGGCAAACCCGCAACGCCCGCCCGCAACAACTGATCACCGACCATGACATCCACCCCAAACAATGTAGACCCCTCCGAGATCGCCAAATTCAGCGAACTGGCGCATAAATGGTGGGATAAGAACAGCGAGTTCAAACCCCTGCACGACATCAATCCGCTGCGCACCGGTTACGTAGACAAGCATGCAGGCCTCGCCGGGCAAAAAGTGCTGGATATCGGCTGCGGCGGCG
>DOIU01000219.1:2456-2729 GCA_003511825.1 Gammaproteobacteria bacterium
TGGATATCGGCTGCGGCGGCGGCATCCTCAGCGAAGCCATGGCGCGTGCCGGGGCCGAGGTGAGCGGGATTGATCTGGCGGAAGCCTCGCTGAATGTGGCCGAATTGCACGCGCTGGAATCGGGCCTCGATATTCACTACGAAAACGTCAGCGCCGAAGACTTCGCCGCGCGCCACCCCGGCGAGTTTGATGTCGTGACCTGCCTGGAAATGCTGGAGCATGTCCCTGATCCCGCAGCCATTGTCGCCAGCTGCGCAGCATTGGTGAAACCGG
>DOIU01000132.1:0-579 GCA_003511825.1 Gammaproteobacteria bacterium
GGAAGCAGCGGTCCGCAGCCACATGCTGGCATGTAACGGCTATGATCCCGTCGCGGATTTGTGAGCTAAACAGCTGTCGACCATGGAGCAATCCTGATGCGCCTAGTTATCGTCAGTGGTCAATCAGGGGCGGGAAAGACCGTCGCCTTGCACACCCTGGAAGACGACGGCTTTTATTGTATTGACAACCTGCCCTGCGCTCTGTTGCCAGCATTGATCGAAGAACTCAACACCTCACAAAACGAGGTGTACCGGAACGTTGCTGTCGGCATTGACGCCCGAAGCCCCGCAGAATCACTCAGCCAGTTGCCCGCGTCGTTAGACGCACTCAATGCGCAAGACGATATGCACGCGGAGTTGCTGTATCTCACAACAGACACCGAAGAACTGGTCAAGCGCTTCAGCGAGACACGGCGAAAACACCCGCTGTCACTCGATGGCACCCCCTTGTTGAGTGCGATCGAATCAGAGCGTCGCTTGCTCGACACCATCCGCCAGTCGGCCGATTTGGTGATCAACACCACCAAATCCAACCTCCACCAGTTGCGCCAAACTCTCCGTACCCGGCTGCTGAAAGAT
>DOIU01000132.1:851-5821 GCA_003511825.1 Gammaproteobacteria bacterium
CCCCCCCCCCACCCCCCCCCGCCCCCCCCCCCCCCCCCCCCCCGGGTTGAAAAAAAAAAAGAAGAACAAGATGTCGGTCTTGTTTCAGTCCTTTGGCTTTAAGCATGGGGTACCGAACAACACCGATTTCGTCTTTGATGTGCGTTGCCTTCCCAATCCGCACTGGGACACATCACTGCGAAAACTCACTGGCAATGACGAGCCTGTGCAGCAGTTTTTGGCAGAACACGGCAGTGTCGAAAAAATGTACTGTGATATCAGAGACTTTATGACCTCGTGGATACCGGTTTTTCAAGCCGAAAATCGGGCCTATATGACGGTCTCTGTGGGCTGCACCGGTGGTCATCACCGCTCGGTGTATATGGTCAACCGGCTGGCCGAGCACTTTCAGGCGCGGCTTGACAACGTGACCCTACGCCATCGAGAGCTATAAACACGGGCTACCTATCCATAGGCGTCACCACTATTGCACATGGCGACAAACCAGCGGACTCCACGTCGATTCAGGAAAAACAACAACTCACACTCATGATAAAACGCGATATAGAAATCATTAATAAACTCGGTCTGCACGCACGTGCTGCGGCCAAACTCGTCAAACTGGTCTCAGCCTACGAAAGCCACATTGAGATCGGCAAGAGCGGGCAAATGGTCAATGCCAAAAGCATCATGGGCGTCATGATGCTGGCAGCCAGCCGCGGCTCACAAATGACCCTCACCGCAGAGGGCAATGACGAAGAGGCAGCAATGGAGGCCGTGACAGCACTCATCAATAACCGTTTCGACGAGGACGAGTAAACGTGAGCTTGATGTTCAGCGGTATCGGTGTATCTCGGGGGATCGCGATTGCGCCCGCCTATATACTGCACCGTGATCGCGTGGACGTCGCCGCCACATCGCTGGACAAGAAAGGCGTCACACGCGAGGTGCGCCGCTTCCGCAACGCCGTCAACGCTGCACGTAAGCAGCTACTAGCCGTGCGCGACACCATCCCTGACGACGCCCCCGAGGACATCAGCGCCTTTATTGAAACCCATCTGCTTATGCTCGACGATGGCATTCTCTCGGAAAGGCCGCTGGAGATCATTCGCCAGGAAGGCTGCAACGCAGAATGGGCATTGAAGCTCCAACGGGATTCGGTCATCAAAGTGTTCGAAAGCATGGACGATCCTTATCTCGCGACCCGCAAGGATGACGTCAATCACGTCATCGATCGGGTTATGCGCATCCTGGTCAACAAAGACGCCGACACCGCAGAGTTTGATCATGACTGGCGAGGCCAGATCGTTATCGCCGATGACTTATCCCCCGCTGACACTGTCATTATGCAGCACCAGGGCGTCGCCGGCTTCATCACCGAAACTGGCGGTCAACTCTCGCACACCGCAATCTTGGCGCGCAGTCTCGGCATTCCCGCCGTTGTAGGCGCCTATGGCATTCGCCGCTTTATCCGCGCCAATGAACCCTTGGTATTGGACGGTACCTCCGGACTGGTTCTCGGCGAGGCAGACGATGGCACTGTCGCGCACTTTCGCAAAGGTCAGCGCGAACTCAAGCGCAAACAGCGCGAACTTGGCAAGCTGTCCACCGCCAAACCCATCACCGCCTGTGGTGAAAAAATCGCCCTGCTCGCCAACATCGAGATTGAAGAGGACCTCAAAGCCCTTAAGCGCACGAACGCCGACGGTGTTGGTTTGTACCGCACAGAATTTCTCTTCATGAACCGCGGCGACTTGCCCTCAGAAGAAGAGCACATCGCCGCGTACAAACGCGTCGTGCGCGCACTCAAGGGGGCCCCGCTGACCATCCGCACCGTGGACTTGGGGGGCGACAAAGAGACCGATATTGAACCTGCACACGCTGCGTCTCATAATCCGGCCATGGGATTGCGGGGCGTAAGGCGATGCCTCAGCGACCCACGCATGTTTATTCCACAGCTGCGCGCCATTTTGCGCATGTCGGCCAATGCCCCCATCAACATCATGTTTCCAATGTTGAGCAACGTTGCTGAAGTCGACCAATTGCTCGAATTGCTGGAAAGCGTCAAAAGCGAACTGCGACAGAAAAACATCAAATTCGATGAGAAGATCAAGGTGGGTGGCATGATAGAAGTGCCGGCCGCCGCGGTCACCGCCGCTGCGTTTGCAGAAAAGCTCGACTTTTTATCGATCGGGACCAACGACCTGATCCAATACACCTTGGCGATAGATCGTGTGGATAATCAGGTGAATTACCTTTACGACCCGCTCAATCCCGGCGTGTTGCAACTGATTCGCATGACGATTGAAGCGGGACAAAAGGCCAACATCCCGATCACGATGTGCGGCGAAATGGCCGGAGACACCCGCTATACGCAGCTGCTGCTTGCCCTGGGGCTACGCCATTTCAGCATGCCACCTAACCATGTGTTGGAAGTGAAAAACGTCCTACGTCAAACGGATATCAAGGCGATTCGACGCAAGGTGTTAACCATAGCCTCGTGCACAGACGCCGCGCGCCAGAACGCACTGCTCGACAACCTTAACGCCACCCTCGACACCTAGAGGCAACCAGGCCCGTCCTTTGACTCAGTCAAAGCAAAACCAGTCGCTGGCAAAGTCTTGCGCCAGAATGGCTGTTTTGCCCGCAAGCTCGGGGGCGTGTTCATTAAATGTGCGTGTCACAGCATCGGGTGTGTTGTTTTTCTCGCTCAGATGACCAAGCAATATTTTTTGCAAGCCTGGACCATCCACCTTACGCGCAAACGCTGCGGCTTGCACATTGTCGAGATGCCCCCAACTGCCTCGGATGCGTGCTTGCAAGTACTCGCCATAAGGGCCATTGCGCAGCATATCAGCGTCGTAGTTGCATTCAATCAACAAGCCGTCCAAACCGTGGAGATGCTCTTCCATGTAACGTGTGGTGCAGCCCAAATCCGTCAAGGTGGCGACACGGTGTTTACCTGCGCGGAAAACAAATTGGCAGGATTCCGCCGCATCATGTGGCATAGGAAAAGGCTCTAAACTGACATCACCGATGGTAAAGCCCTGATGCGCATGAAACAGGTGGATGTCAGGGAGTTTTTTATCTCGGCAGGCGCGCCAGGTACCGTGCGTCATCCAAACGGGGGTCTTGTATTTTCGAGCGAAAGGGCCCACTCCCGACAAGTGATCTCCGTGCTCATGGGTGACCACGATGGCATCAATCTCTTCCGCATCCACTGACAAGGTTGCCAAGCGGCGCCGTGTTTCTCGCAAGGTAAAACCGTTGTCCACAAGAATGCATGTGCCATTGGCGCGAATCAGGATCGCATTGCCCGCGCTGCCACTGCCAATGGATGCCAGGCTGATCACTGGGGCTGAATCAACGCGTCACGCACTGCCGCCAGCACACGCTGGCCGGGTTCGTTTTCAATTGCGCCGGTATCGCGGTCAACCACATCCACGGCGTACACTTGTGACTCAACCCGCTGCAGTCGCAAGCTTAACTGGGCGCCTGGTACCTCATCGCCACCAAACCAAGATGCCAAACCACTGAAAAATCCTTTGTTCTCTTCGCGCCGTTTTTCCTGAGCAGCGCGCACCTCACTCAGATAATCTGTGTCTGCAACGACCTCGATCACACCGGTGTCAACGTCGTCATCACTGATATGGAAGCCAACCTCATCAACGGCATCTCGAACCCGACCGAATGCGGTTTCATAGTCTTCCCAAATCAGCAAATAAGGCCGCTGATCGTTTGCGGTCAAGTGGATGTGATGGTGAAACTCCTCCACTTCGGTATCGGAGAGGATTTCATTGGACTTTTGCTCTTCGATGCCCAACCAAAGCAGAATGCGATTTAACAAGTCCGCGCTTTGCTCTGGATCGTCGTCGATGATCTGCCACGGATTAGCATTGCTCTCATCATCACCCTGCTCACTCGCATCACGCTTGCGATATTGACTCACACGGGCAAACAACCGACTGGACGCGCCATCTTCGCTGTGCTCCAAGCGCAAGGCATAACGCAACAATTCATCGTCGACCACGGTACGTTTATCACCTAGCACCGTTTGTAAAATGCCATCACGTGCTTCACGAACAATGGGTTGCGCCCAGCGCGTCATCATCAAACCCGCCGAGGAATCGTTAACCGCCAGGGGATAGCCTGCATTATCGAGAAAAGCCACCAACTCGGGCCACAACACGTCTGGTGTGAGCGCAATTTCCAGCCAACTCACAGCACCCTCGCGCTTGAATTGAGCCGTACTGATTGTCGGCAATACACTGCTGCGACTGATCTTGCTTCCGCCTCGCGGAATGACGTACTGCTGCTGACCAACGCCTTCCACGTCCGGGGGCAGCTGCAGTTTTTTGTATTCTTGCGCGCTGCGATAGCGCACATCCGGACTGTCCGGCCGGTATCGGTTACCACCACACGCCACCAGTCCCGCGCACACAATCAACAGCAAGACCACTCTCACCATACTTGGCTTAATCATTTCCCAATGCACCTGCTTTTTCCAGAGCTGCCTCAACAACAGCATGATGTTGCGCAGCCAATGGCGTCATTGGCAAACGCAAGGCGCCTCCTATTAGCCCCATGCGCGCCATCGCCCATTTAACGGGGATGGGGTTCGACTCCAGAAACAACACGCGGTGCAAGTCTTGGATCTCTGCTTCTACGGCCTCAGCCGCTTCACGTTGCCCTGCGACGGCCGCCGCACACATGCGCTGCATCTGCGCGGGCACCACGTTTGCCGTCACCGAAATATCCCCTTTAGCACCCGCCAACATGCTTTCCATCGCCGTCGCATCGTCCCCCGTAAACACGGAGAAATCCGCAGGACACATCGCCACCAACTGCTGGATACGACTCACTTCGCCCAACGCTTCTTTTATGCCGATAATGTTCTCGACCTCAGCGAGTCGCAGTGTGGTCTCGGGCAGCATGTCCAGGGCTGTTCGACCAGGCACGTTGTATACGATCTGAGGAATATCAACGGCTTC
>DOIU01000132.1:6179-6530 GCA_003511825.1 Gammaproteobacteria bacterium
AGTGCTGATACAAGCCCTCTTGGCTAGGCTTATTATAATAAGGCGTAACCAGTAAGCAGGCATCAGCGCCTGCGGCCTGGGCGAGGCGCGTGAGCTCAATGGCTTCACGGGTTGCATTGGCACCCGTACCGGCGATCACCGGAATACGCCCGGCAACCACCTCAATCGTTTTTCGGATCACAGCCATGTGCTCATCAACATCCAGAGTAGCCGACTCTCCGGTTGTGCCAACGGAAACGATACCATTTGTCCCGCTATCGATATGAAACTCGATCAAGCGCGACAACGCCTGCTCATCCACAGCACCATCATCACGCATGGGCGTGACGAGCGCGACAAGACTGCCCTGAA
>DOIU01000524.1 GCA_003511825.1 Gammaproteobacteria bacterium
TCCAGGCCGCCGGGTTGCGCAGGCTGCCCATTTCGTCCGAGCCGTCGGCCAGGGCCGGCATCCCCGTGGCCAGCGCCACCGCCGCGCCGCCCGAGGAGCCGCCGCAGGAGCGCGCGGGATCAAAGGGGTTGCGCGTGGCGCCCCAGACCGGGTTGAACGTGTGCGAGCCCATGGTGCAGGGCAGCCCGCGCACCTGCACCAGGTCCTTGACCGCGATGGGCAGCCCGTGCAGCGCCCCGCGCGGGCCGTCGGCACGGTCGGCGGCGCGGGCCTCTTCCATGAGGTCGTCCGCGTCCCGCAGCCCGACGATGGCGTTGACCTGCGGGTGACCGCCGCGACCCGCGCCAGCGTGACCTCCATCAGCGCGGCGGCGGAGAGCCGCCCCGCGACGAGATCGTCCAGCAGGTCGGTGGCGGCGCGGCGGGTCGGATCGGTCATCGGCTCTCCCTGGTCATCGGGATCAGCCTAGCCGCGCCTCCGCGTCAAGAAAAGCTATGGTTGCGGCAAGGCGCGCGTTATTCGCCCTGGGCGTCGGCCCGGCTCTTGCCGGCCACGTCCATGGCCAGCGTGGCGGCCATGAAGGCATCCAGGTCGCCGTCCAGCACGCCCTTGGTGTCCGAGGTCTCGTGCTCGGTGCGCAGGTCCTTGACCATCTGATAGGGTTGCAGCACGTAGGACCGGATCTGGTTGCCCCAGCCGGCCGAACCCTTGGCCTCGTGGGCGGCGTTGATGTCGGCGGTGCGCCGGTCCAGTTCCATCTGGTAGAGCCGAGATTTCAGCGCCTTCATGGCGATGTCGCGGTTCTGGTGCTGCGACTTCTCGGACGAGGTCACCACGATTCCGGTGGGCATGTGGGTGATCCGCACCGCCGAGTCGGTCGTGTTGACGTGCTGCCCGCCTGCGCCCGAGGAGCGGTAGGTGTCGACGCGGATGTCGGCGGGGTTCACCTCGATCTCGATATTGTCATCGACCACCGGATAGACCCAGACCGACGCGAAGGAGGTCTCGCGCGTGCCCTTGCCGAAGGGCGAGATGCGCACCAGGCGATGCACGCCCGACTCCGATTTCAGCCAGCCATAGGCGTTGGGGCCCGAGATCTTGTAGGCGGCCGACTTGATCCCCGCCTCCGAGCCCGGCTCCTCCGATTGCAGTTCCACCTTGTAGCCGCGCTTCTCCGCCCAGCGCACATACATGCGTTGCAGCATCTGCGCCCAGTCGCAGGCCTCGGTGCCGCCGGCGCCGGCGTTGATCTCCAGGAAGGTGTCGTTGCCGTCGGCCTCGCCGTCCAGAAGCGCCTCGAGCTCCTTGGTCGCGGCGGTCTCGGCCAGCGCGGTCAGCGCCGCCTCGGCCTCGGCCACCACCTCCTCGTCGCCCTCGGCCTCGCCCATCTCGATCAGCTCGACATTGTCGTTCAGGGCGCGCTCGATCCCCTCGAAGGTCTCGATGGAATCGACCAGCATCTGGCGGTCGCGCATCAGCTTCTGCGCCGCCGCCGGATCGTCCCAGAGGTTCGGATCCTCGACCCGGGCGTTGAACTCTTCCAGCCGGTGCGCGGCGGTCTCGCGGTCCATGCGCTGCCCCAGAAGCTCCAGCGACTTGCGGATCTCGGCAACGGTGGTCTGGGTCTCGGCGCGCATTCGGGGTGTCCTGCCTGGGCTGAAGGGAACATGATCGGAACAGGGGGCGTGATAGCCCAGCGCCGCCTCTGCCGCAAGCGGTCCACCCTGCGCGCGGCCTGCGCGCGGTTTCGCTCTGGACGCGCAGGGCGCGGGCACGCTAGGTGCGGCATACCGTCTGCCCACCCCCGGCCGCGCCCGACGCCTTGATTCCCGGCACGCTGCCGTCGCATTCTGCGCCTGCGCCCGGTCGCGGATCGGCGGGCGCGACAGGCCGCCGCCCCGTGACCGCCCGAAAGGACCGCTTTTCCATGGATGGATTTCTCTACCAGGCGTCGATCTACCTCGCCGCCGCCGTGATCGCCGTGCCGCTGTCCTCGCGGCTGGGGCTGGGCTCGGTGCTGGGCTACCTGGCGGCGGGAATCATCATCGGGCCGGTGCTGGGGCTGGTGGGCTCGGAGACCAAGGATTTGCAGCACGTGGCCGAGTTCGGCGTGGTGATGATGCTGTTCCTGATCGGACTGGAACTGGACCCCCGCGCGCTGTGGAACATGCGCCACCACCTGATCGGGCTGGGCGGCTTGCAGATCGGGATGACCACGCTGGCGGTGATGGGGGTGGGCCTGGCCGCCGATCTCAGCTGGCAGGTGGCGCTGGCGGTGGGGATGACGCTGTCGCTCTCCTCGACCGCGATCGTGTTGCAGACGCTTTCCGAGAAGGGCTTGATGCAGACCAAGGGCGGACGGGCCACCTTCTCGGTGCTGCTGACACAGGACATCGCGGTGATCCCGATGCTGGCGCTCTTGCCGCTTCTGGGCACGGCGGCGGTGGCCGAACTGGCCAAGGACGGCTCGATCCACCTGGGCGATGAGGCGCATGGCCACGGCCATGGCCCCGGCCTGTCGCTGGTCGAGGGGCTGCCGGGCTGGGGCGTGACGCTGGTCACGCTCGCGGTCGTGGCGGCGGTGGTGCTGGCCGGCGTCTACCTGACCCGGCCGGTGTTCCGCTTCATCCATGCCGCCAACCTGCGCGAGATGTACACAGCCCTGGCGCTGCTGATCGTGGTGGGTATTTCGTTCCTGATGACGCTGGTGGGGCTGTCGCCCGCACTGGGGGCGTTCCTGGCCGGCGTGGTGCTGGCCAACAGCGAGTTCCGCCACGAACTCGAAACCGATCTGGAGCCCTTTAAGGGCCTGCTGCTTGGCCTGTTTTTTATCACGGTTGGGGCGGGGATCAATTTCTCGGTACTGACCGAGCAATTGCTGGTGGTGCTGGGTATTACGCTCGGCATCATGGTCATCAAGGCCGGCGTGCTCTACGGGCTCGCGCGGCTGTTTGGCATTCAAAACAGCCATCGTTGGTTGGTGACGCTGAGCCTCGCGCAAGCGGGCGAATTCGGCTTTGTGCTGGTGAGTTTCAGCGTGCAACACCATGTGCTGAGTGGCGAGCTGGCGCAGATCATGTCGCTGGTGGTCGCCTTGTCCATGCTCTTGTCACCGGCGCTGTTTATTCTGTTTGAGAAAGTCCTGCTGCCTCGCTTCGCGGAGGAACAAGAGCAACGCGATGCCGATACGATTGACGAACAAGGCCATGTGATCATTGCCGGCATGGGCCGCTTCGGACAAATCGTCAACCGTTTGCTGGTCTCGAATGACATTAAAACCACCGTGCTTGACCACGAAGCCAAGCAGATCGACATGCAGCGGACACTCGGCATCAAAGGCTACTACGGCGACGCCACACGCACCGATCTCTTGCACATCGCCGGCATTGAAGACGCCACCTTATGCATCGTCGCGATTGATGATCGCGAGCGCGCCATTACCTTGGTCAGCCAGTTAAAACAGCGCTACCCGCACTTACGGATCTTGGCGCGCGCCTTTGATGAGGGGCATTTGTATCAGCTGCGACAAGCCGGCGCCGACAGTATCGTAAAAGAAACCTATTACTCCGCCTTGGAAACCGGCTGTGAGGCGTTGTCGGCGCTCGGCGTCCATCCGTTTCGATCAAACCAAATCAAGTACACCTTCTGCGCGCGTGAAAAACAGCAAACAGAGCTACTCTATCACGTCTGGTTGGATTCCATGAAGGACGGCCGCATCAGCCCCGATTACAGCGAGATCTTTCAACAGCAGGAGCAGTTGATTCGCGACTCGATGAAGCGCGACCGCAACGATGGCCACGCCGCCACAGAACGGGGTTGGACGCCACCGCCCAAAGGGTATGCAGACGAATTTGACAGCTAAAAGACCGACCGAGATGCGGCTGCGAAGGTTTTGCAGCAAGTGACGACCTCATCATGCACATGCAACTGCGTCTTGACCCAGCGACCATCATGGCTTCTGACGCCGTGCCTGATCAATACGAAAAACCGCAGGGCTTTCGCATCCAGATCGAAGCCTCATCGCGAGAGCACTTTGATCGCTTGTTTGCAGCGCTGGCGGCGGACGCGCGGGTGGGGGACATGGCGCCCGCTGAAACCTTTTGGGCCGAGCGTTTCGCGTTATTTACTGACGCTTTTGGCACACCCTGGATGCTCAATTACGATCGCCCTAAAGCGGAACCTTAGCGCGCGTCATCAATTCGAGGCACCACAAACGCGCCTGGGGTAATTTCCAGCCGATGCGGCAGATGTGCTAAAGCGCGTTAATTGCCTCTCGCGGCGTCATGCTGTGGTATTTGCGAAATGCCGTGGTAAAGCTTGCCTGGCTTGCGTAGCCGACGGCGGCCGCGACCTGCTGAATGGTCATGCCCCCTGAGGCCAACATGATGCGCGCATTGTTCATGCGGGTTTTGAGGACGTAATAAGCAATGCTGTCCCCGTACAAACGGGGGAAGTTCAGCTTGAGATATTGCCCGCTGACACCTACTGCACGAGCAATGTGTGCTTGCGTCAATCGCGCCTCCAGGTGTTGTTCAACGTAGCGCGCAGCCCTTTCAATCTTGCGAATATCCCGCGCCTGCAACTCACTCACTGCATGGGTGGTGGTGTGGGCGCCCGCTTTACTGATGTGATTAATAAAAGCGCGCAGCAGCCCCATCACCGCCTGATGCACAAACAAATTTAAATTGATGCCGGTCAGCTCTGTGTAGATCAGGCTGTGCAATCCCTCAAGCGACTCTGCGCCGGGGTGCCAGAAATGGCCAGGCTCAGCGCTGGTCAGCCCGCGCAGGATGTGGGTCTTTTCGGTGGCGTCCAGGCAGTGCGTATCCAGCAGGCTGTTAAAGGCCGCGTCTTCAAAGTGAATTGATAGGGTTTGGTAAGGGCCGACATACGCGGTTTGCGTCACCTCCACGAGGCGTGGACTGTACATGCACAAGACGCCCGGCAAGGTCTGATGTGGCAGCGAGACCGAACCGTACTGCGTATGCCCATTGGCTTTAAACCCCACATACAGTTTCAGACCTGCAGGCATTACCATAGGCGCGGTAAATTCACCGAGCACTTTGCCATCCATCAGCATCACGGTTAGCCCGGGAATCACCTCATGCTCTCGCAGCAGACCGGTCACCATCGCATCCTTGCCGCCAAAGGCAGTGCCCGCCTGCATGCGCTGATGCCCCTGGATCGCATCGCTGACATCAAACTTGGCCAAATCCTCAGCGCTGTAGTCCCGCTCAAGATAGTGCTCATTGCGATCACTCACCGAATACCCCCCATAAGCCTGCTATCAAGCCTTGCACAGACAAATAATAATGATAATTATTATTAATTGGGTCAAGTCAAACACGCCTTTCAGTTGCTGATTTGGCAGGGATCAAAGGATTTTTATCGAAAAAAATAAAGCCGATTTCGAAAAGGTTTCTGATTGCAAGGCCACGGACCTGGCCTAAAAATGCGCGTTGATTCTGTGCGTCGCACAGGCATCATCGACGTAACCGTGAGAACCCTTGCATGTCACCCACAACACTCAGCAGCACACAAAGCCCGACAACACTCATGAACAACGCGCACCGATCACTCCTCGCCAGCCTCGCTGCGGTGGCCATGAGCATTCCCTTGGGAGCCTCCGCCCAAGCCGCGACGGATACGGCCAATCTGGCGCCTGTGGTGGTCAGTGCACAGCGCTACGAAACTGATCTCAATGACGTACCCGCAAGTATCGACGTGATCAGCGGCGAAATGATTAAGCGTCGCAACATCAAGCGTCTATCGGATGTTTTGCGCTTGGTCGCCAACACCTACGTCTACAACGATGGTGGCAGCTACAACACGGCGATTGCGGTCCGCGGCATCGGCAACGAAATTCCGTTCACCGAACCGGCAGTCAGTGTCTTTATCGATGGCGTACCTTACAGCGGGAATGTGTCGGACTTTGATTTGCACGATGTCGCTCGCATCGAGGTATTGCGCGGTCCGCAATCGACGCTCTATGGGCAGAACACACTCGCGGGCGCGATCAACATCGTCAGCCTGCCAGCACGCGCACAAGGCTGGCAGTCGAGCGTCAGTGCTGAGCTTGGCAATTTGCAGCAGTTAGGCGCTTCGGCCAGTTTCAAGGGTGCTTGGATTCCGGGCAAACTGGGGCTATCCGTGGACCTTGGCCACCGGCAAAATGATGGCTATCTGACCAACACCACCACCGACCACGACGATGCCGCCGCAGAAGCGCATCAGCGTTTTCGGGCGGTGCTGGATGCTGCGGTCACCGACAGGCTCGATGCCGCGCTGACGGTGGACTACCACCGCGACGAGGGCGCCAAGACCGACGCCATCATGAAAGACCGCTATGACTTCGCCCGCGCCACCGACCCGGATGAGCTGCGCAAAAGCACGCAAACGGCGCTGCGCTTGAATTGGCAGGGCGACCGCGTGGCGTTCTCGTCCATCACCGGGCTGCGCGACGTCACGCTGGATCTGGACGATGTGATGGTCCAGGTTGCTGGCGCGGACACCAGCAACCTGATCAATACTGACGAGGACGCCCTGTTTCAGGAATTTCGCTGGGTGAAACCCAAGAGCAATAGCCGCTTGGGCTGGCAGCTCGGTGCCTATTTCTCCGATAAAACCTTTGATCTGCAACAAACCTACAGCATACCCGCGTTTTCGGCGACACAGCTGTTTGACCACACCCAGGAATCACAGCGCACCGAAGGCTACGGGCAGGTGGACTGGGCAGTCGTTCCACCACTCACGCTCACTCTGGGCGGTCGCTTTTCGCAGGTCACCCGCACGGTGACCCACCGCTATGACGGCGGGCCTTTCGGCGCCTACGCGACCGAGGGTGACGTTAAAGAAGACTTCAATAACAGCGTTGGTCGTCTGGCGCTGACCTATGCATTCGAGAACAACGCATCCGTCTACGTCAGCTTTAGCCAAGGCTACAAGCCCGGTACTGCACGCAGCGGCGCGCTCAGTGAAGCCGATCTGTTCCTGCCGTCTGAGGAAAGCAACACTGTCGAAATCGGCGCCAAGGGCACGCAGGGAAAACTCAGCTATGCCGTGAGTCTGTTCCATACGGACTATGACAACCGCCATACGTTCTATAACAGCAATGACGGCTTGCCCATCACCGAAGCCATTCCCGAGGCGACGGCGGCAGGTGCGGAAGCCAGCTTGCAATTTGCCGTGGACCAACGATGGCAGCTCTATGGACGCGCGGGCTATTTGACTACGGAGTTTGGCAGCCATGTATTGACCGGCTCTACCGTAGACATAGAGGGCAATGAGTTTCGCGATAGCCCCGAATGGACACTCGCATTGGGTAGCGATTTCAATACAGCGCTGCCCAATGGCTGGCTGTTTTTTATTAACGGTGATCTCAGCTACCGATCCAGCGCGTATGGCAATGTGGCC
>DOIU01000002.1 GCA_003511825.1 Gammaproteobacteria bacterium
ACCTGGGCCATGTTTCGTTATGACGGTGATCTGTATTTTGCAAACGCAGGGTACTTGGAGCGGCGGTTATTGAATGCCGTGGCGGATAAGCCGCGTTTGAAAGTGTTGATCTTGGACCTCGAGGCGGTTGATCAAATTGATGCGACGGGAGAAGAAATGCTCGCGCATATGTCAGAGCGCCTTAGCCATGCCGGGATTGAGTTTTTTATTGCGCGCTCAAAACCGAAAATCATGAGTGCCTTGCAACGCTCGGGATTGTATGACGCCATCGGTGAAAAGCACTTTTTCAGCCGGCGTCCGGCGGCCATTGACTATGTGATGGCGCGATACGGCGATGCTGTGGACGCGAGCCATCTCCACTGCCATAGGCCTATGCCCAGCGAGGAGGGTGCACCAGACGCAAAAATTGCTGGCAACAAGCCCTCCCCATATAGCGCGTGATCAGGACGCTATTTCAGTGTATCGAGCAAGTTGAATACAAAGATGATCGCCACCGCCACGGGTGTGATATAGCGGATTGTGATATACCAAGCGCGGTACCAGGCGTTGGCGGAAAACGCCAGTTCATCTTCGCTGATCTGGCGTTTGACCATCCATCCGGTGAAGAGCGCGATAAACAAGCCGCCCAGTGGCAGCATGATGTTGGCGGTAATAAAGTCAAGGAAGTCAAACACGGTAAAACCGAACAGTTTGACATCGGCGATGACGTTAAACGACCCGAGCGCCGCGATCCCAATGCTCCAGATGATCAGGCCGAGCACGATACACGCCGGAATACGATGCCAGCCAAATTTCTCGACCAGCCACGCTGCGGCAGGTTCCAGCAACGAGATGGCCGATGTCCACGCTGCGATGCCCACCAGTAGAAAGAACACAAAGCCGAAAATCTGTCCCGACGGCATCTGGCCAAAGGCTACCGGCAGCGTGACAAACATCAATCCCGGCCCCGCGCCCGGGTCCATGCCGTTGGTGAACACGATGGGGAAGATCACCAGGCCAGCGACCAGGGCGACAACGGTGTCCATGAGCGCAATAGTGATAACGGCGGTGCCGATGGCGGTCTTCTTCGGCATATAGGAGCCATAGGCCATAATGGCGCCCATGCCGAGCGAGAGGGTGAAAAACGCGTGCCCCATGGCGACCAGGATGCTTTCCCAGCTCAGCTGGGAGGGATCAAAGTGGAACAGGAAATCCCAGCCGGCATGAAAGCCGCTGGTTTGGGATGCATACGCCAGCATGACCAGCAGTAAAACAAACAAGGCTGGCATTAAAAACTTCACGGCGTTTTCCAGGCCTTTTTCAACACCGCCGGCAATGACGAGCATCACCATGACGATAAACACCGAGTGCCAGATCAATAAGGTTTGCGGATTACTCAATAAGCCCTCAAAGGCTTTCCCGGCATCGTCGCTGCTGATGGCGGCATAATCACCCACGCCCATGCCGGCAATATAGTGCAGCACCCAACCCGCCACGACGGAATAAAAGGACAGGATAAAAAAGCCGGCAAGCACGCCCATCCAGCCGACCATTGACCACAGACCCGATTTGCCCGAACTGATGGCGACGTCATGCATGGCGTTGATGGGACTTTTGCGCGCATGCCGTCCAATCAACACTTCAGCCATCATGATCGGAACACCCACGACGAGTATGCACAGCAGATACACCAAGACGAAGGCGCCGCCTCCGTTTTCGCCAGTAATATAGGGGAACTTCCAGATGTTGCCCAAGCCAACGGCAGACCCTGTGGCGGCGAGGATGAATATCCAGCGGGATGCCCAGGCGCCGTGGATGGATTGTTTTTCTTCCATAGTGTGAAAAGCTCTTAAACGTCGAGATAAAAATTCGCGCGATTTTTCCACTGTTCTGTGCCGAAGTACATCACCGTGGACGATTTTTCGCTGAACAACGACGCCGTTGCGAAAAAAACACCGCGCGCGATTGAAACAGCATACGGGGCCGGACACTCAGGCCATCAAATGATATAATCTCGCGATTATTAACACACGGAATGAGCAACACCGTCGCAGGGGTTTAAAAAGACTGCACCGCTCCCATAATAGGCCCATGAACCCAAACTTCCTTGACTTTGAACAACCGATTGCCGAGTTGCAGGCCAAGATCCGCGAGCTGCATTTTGTCAGCGATGATGCGGAAATTAATATTAACGAAGAAGTCGATCGCCTCGAAAAAAAGGCTGACGATCTCACCCGCAGCATTTTCTCCAAGCTAAGCTCCTGGCAGGTTGCCCAGCTGGCCCGACACCCTTTGCGGCCTTACACCCTGGACTACATCAGCCGGATTTTTACGGACTTTCAAGAATTGCATGGTGATCGCGCGTTCTCTGACGACAAGGCGATTGTCGGCGGCGTGGCGCGACTCGATGGCATGCCGGTGATGGTGATTGGCCATCAAAAAGGCCGTGACACCAAAGAGAAGCTCAAGCGCAACTTCGGCATGCCGCGCCCCGAGGGGTATCGCAAAGCGTTGCGGTTGATGCGGATGGCTGAAAAATTCCAAATGCCTATCTGCACCTTTATTGATTCACCGGGTGCTTATCCGGGTATTGGGGCAGAAGAGCGCGGCCAAAGTGAAGCGATCGCGCGGAATCTGTTTGCCATGGCCGATCTGAAAACCCCCATCATCTGCACGGTCATTGGTGAGGGTGGCTCGGGTGGCGCGCTTGCCATTGGCGTGGGTGATCGATTGATGATGTTGCAATACAGTACCTATTCGGTGATTTCGCCGGAAGGGTGTGCGTCCATTCTCTGGAAGAGCGCTGAGCAGGCGAGCGTCGCCGCAGAAGCCATGGGCATCACGTCTGATCAGGTTGACAAGCTCGGCCTGGTCGATCGCATCATCGCTGAACCCTTAGGCGGTGCACACCGCGAAGTCGATGTGGCGGCTGAGGCCATCAAGGCCGCGTTGGCCGAAGAACTTCAGCAATTGCGCGGCTTGCGTTGGGATGAGTTGATCGACAAGCGCGCTGCTCGATTGCGCCAGTACGGTGACTTCAAAGACGCCTGATGTCCGCCTACCCGGACCCAGCGCTGATCACCCAGGTTTACCAGCAATTCCCCAGTACGCGTCGCGTCCATGTTGCCTTTAGCGGCGGCCTGGATTCGCGCGTACTCTTGCATCTCTGCGCCCTGGCGCGTACCTCAGATGGACCAAGCGTCAGTGCCTTGCACATTGATCATGGTCTGCATGTCGACAGCGCAGCCTGGTCGACCGATTGTCGCGCGGTCTGTGCGGGCTATGATATCCCCATCACCGTACACCGAACCCCCGTCGTACGTGCAAAAGGCGAGAGCTTAGAAGCCGTTGCACGCGAGCATCGCTATCGTGCCTTCGCCAGCCATGTGGGTGCTGATGAGCTATTGCTGGTCGCGCAACACGCGGATGACCAGCTCGAGACGGTGCTGTTGCAGTTGCTGCGTGGTGCGGGCCCTGCGGGTTTGGCGGCCATGCCAAGAGCGCGAGCCATCGGCCAAGGGCATCTGGTTCGGCCACTGTTGGCTATGCACCGTCAATGTCTAGAGGATTATGCCAAGCAGCACACCTTGCACTGGCTTGACGATCCGAGCAACGCTGACCAAACCTTTGCGCGAAATTTTTTGCGTCACGCGATTGTTCCGCAACTGGCGGAGCGCTATCCGGCGTTGCGCGAAACGGTGGCGCGCTCTGCGCGACATTGTCGCGAAGCATCGCAGGCGCTGGCGGCGCTGGCGGCGACTGATCTGGCCGCCGCTGTGTCGCCCCACGGTACCTTGCGCCTGGACCTTGTGCGTGCACTCGCACCCGTGCGACAAAAGCATCTGATTCGCGCGTGGATTGAGCAGTCGGGTTGGCGCGCACCGCGCGAGCGTCAGCTCACAGCGCTGCTCGATGCGATTGCGCGCGATGACGGCCAGCCGGGGTTAGAGACGCGCACCTATCGCATCGCGAGCTATCGCAATGAGCTGCATGTGCTCGAGAAGTCACATCAGATCCCTGCCTACCATTACCCATGGAAAGACATCACGCAGCCGCTGTCCATTCCAGAACCGCGTCTGCAGTTATCTCAGGACACATTGTTGGCTGAGGGTGTTCAGTTGGACACGGGGGGCACTTGGTCAGTGCGTCGTCGCGTGGGCGGCGAGATGATTCGCCAGGGGCAGCCGGCACGTCGGCGCGCCTTAAAAAAGCTGTTTCAGGAGCAAGCTGTGCCCGTGTGGCGTCGTGACCGCTATCCGCTGGTGTTTCGCGACGATATCTTGGTGGCGGTGCCGGGATTGGCGATAGATCCTGACTATACTCTTTAGCCTTGTGTATCATTCACCCCCGACGCGTGCAGCCGATACCCATCCAAGACCGAGACTGCATCATTGATGACCACCACGGAGACTGTGACTATGGCTGAGGCGCGCCAAGAGCCCACGCATACCTTGACGCTGAATGGCAATCACGTGACCTTACTGGGGACCGCGCATGTGTCGCGAGCAAGTGCCGAGAAAGTCGAAGAGCTGCTGGCCAGTGGCGAGTTCGATGCCGTGGCCGTCGAGCTGTGTGAAAGCCGCTATAACGCGCTGAAAGATCCGGATGCCGTGGCCAAGATGGATCTCTTCAAAGTGATCCGTGAAGGGCGGGTGGCCATGGTCGCTGCCAATCTGGCCCTGGGGGCCTACCAGCAGCGGTTGGCCGAGCAGTTCGGCATCGAGCCGGGGGCCGAGCAACGTGCCGCTATACAGATGGCACAGGCGCGCGATATGCCCATCTTGCGCATCGATCGCGAGATTGCTGTGACCCTGAAGCGCGTCGCCGCCAATGTGTCTTGGTGGCGTCGACTGCAGTTGTTTATGGGACTACTGGGTGGCGTACTCACCCGCGAAGAAATCTCCGAGGCGCAAATCGAGCGCTTAAAAGAAGGGGATATGCTGGAGACGGTGTTTTCAGAATTTGCCGAGGACAGCCAGGATTTGTATCGCCCGATGATTGAAGAACGCGACCGTTATATGGTGGCGCGGTTGCGACAAGAAGCGGCCAACGCCTCCGGTCAACGGGTGCTTGCCGTGATTGGCGCGGGTCATATGAAAGGCATGATTGCTGAGGGTGAGAAAACCGAAGCAGCCGCAGATGCCGAATCGCCAGATGCGATTATCGCTGCATTGAGTGCATTGCCGACTAAGCGCTCGTGGCTGAAATACATACCGTGGCTGATTGTGGCGGTGATTGTGTCGGGTTTTATCGCGGGGTTTATGCGCAGTCCGGAGTTTGGCCTGGGGCTTGTGCTGGACTGGGTGCTGATCAACGGGTTTCTGTCAGCGCTGGGCGCCTTGATCGCAGCCGCGCATCCCTTGACGGTGGCGACGGCGTTTTTTGCCGCGCCGCTGACGTCACTCAATCCGACCGTGGGTGCGGGTATGGTCACGGCGGCTGCGGAGTTGTGGCTGCGAAAACCCACAGTGGGAGACTTTGAAACCTTGCGTCACGACTGCACGCATCTGGGGGGCTGGTGGAAGA
The DNA here is from genome assembly GCA_003511825.1 of Gammaproteobacteria bacterium. Classification (GTDB taxonomy): domain Bacteria; phylum Pseudomonadota; class Gammaproteobacteria; order Granulosicoccales; family Granulosicoccaceae; genus UBA7957. The sequence continues at coordinate 5,506 of DOIU01000002.1, forward strand.
ACCGCGTGTCGCGTACTTTGCTGGTGTTTATTTTCAGCACGATCGGGTCGGCGATAGGGACCTACGTGGCGGGTTTTCGGATCTTTGAAAAGATCGCGACCCAGGGATAAAGGCAGGTTGGGTTAAAAAAAAGGAGCCAATAGGGGTGGCTCCTTAACCAAAGAGTGCATGGATGGAAGGTCCGTCTGCAAGTGCAAACAGATCGCGTGCAGTCTAGGTAGTGCGGCGATATGAAGACAGTGACATTTTGTCGCAGTGCATGATATGTGTGGGACGCAGCCGGCCCGCTCGGCCATCTTGAGCGCATATTGGACGTCCTGGGGTGATTCGAGATTGTTCACCGAGGCCGATTCTGGTAGTCTGGTCTCCCGTCCTGGGGAGATGATAACCCTGCATCGCTGCTGGCTCTATCGCACTGCTGTTCCCCTCGAAGATCACAACTCTAAATTGGTTACCACAGTCAATGCGGTACATTGATCGCGTTGCTGTTGTGTTTTTTTTGTTTGTCGGTATAGGTGACTAAAATCTTATGACGCGCTACATCTTCGTCACCGGTGGTGTTGTTTCTTCTCTCGGTAAGGGGATCGCTGCGGCGTCCCTGGGTGCATTGCTCGAAGCCCGTGGGCTCAATATCACCATCCTCAAGCTCGATCCCTACATTAACGTTGATCCTGGCACCATGAGCCCGTTCCAGCACGGTGAAGTGTTTGTCACGGAAGACGGCGCTGAGACCGATCTGGATCTGGGGCATTACGAGCGCTTTGTGCGGATCCAGACCAGCCAGGCCAATAACTTCACCACCGGGCGCGTGTACGAAAACGTGATCGCACGCGAACGGCGTGGCGACTATCTCGGTGCGACCATTCAAGTGATTCCGCACATCACGGACGAAATCAAGCGTCTCGTTGTGGCGGGCGCGGGTGATGCCGACGTGGCGTTGGTGGAGATCGGTGGCACTGTGGGTGATATCGAGTCCTTGCCTTTCCTGGAGAGCATTCGCCAAATGGCGGTTGAAATGGGGCATGAGCGCGCACTGTTTGTGCACTTGACCTTGGTCCCCTATATCTCCTCTGCCGGTGAAATCAAAACCAAGCCCACTCAGCACTCGGTTAAGGAGTTGCGTTCTATCGGTATTCAGCCCGACGTGCTGATTTGCCGGGCCGACCGCAAGGTGCCGGCGTCCGAACGCAAAAAGATTGCGTTGTTCACCAACGTCAGTGAAGAAGCCGTGATCTCGGCTTATGATGTTGATTGCATCTACAGCATACCGCGCGTGTTGCACGAGCAGGGCCTGGACCGCATTGTGGCGCGCCGCTTTGGCCTGGACGTGCCCGAGGCTGACCTCGCCGAATGGGACGCTGTGGTTGACGGTATCCAGAACCCGCAGCGCGAAGTCACCATCGGCATGGTTGGCAAATACACTGAGTTGACGGAGTCTTATAAGTCGCTCAACGAGGCTTTGTCTCACGCCGGCATCAAGAATCACTGCAAGGTGCGCATTGAGTACATTGATTCGGAACAGATTGAGAAACAGGGCGTTGCTGCCCTGGAGCATGTGGATGCGATTCTCGTTCCGGGTGGGTTTGGGGCGCGAGGTGTCGCCGGCAAAATTGAAGCGGTGCGCTATGCGCGCGAAAACCAGGTGCCTTACTTGGGTATTTGTCTGGGGATGCAGGTGGCGGTGATTGAGTACGCGCGCCACCAAGCGGGGATTGCCGGTGCCGACAGCACCGAGTTTGATCAGAGCGCAGCCGATCCGGTGATCGCTTTGATCACGGAATGGATCGATCGTGGTGGCAAGACAGAAAAACGCGATACCTCGTCAGATCTCGGTGGCACGATGCGCCTAGGGGGGCAGACTTGTGCATTAATACCGGGGACCAAGGCGCATGATATCTATGCAAAGGATGCGATTGTGGAGCGTCATCGCCACCGCTATGAGTTTAACAATCACTACCGCGAGCGCCTCAGCGGCGGGGATTTGGTCTTCTGTGGCCAGTCTCAAGACGCTGAGCCTCTGGTAGAGATGATCGAGCTGCGGTATCATCCGTGGTTCGTCGGTTGCCAGTTTCACCCGGAATACAAGTCCAATCCGCGCGACGGCCACCCCTTGTTTATCTCGTATATTGCTGCAGCTCTGGCCCGAGCGGAGGCATCTTGATGGGTTTTTGCGGGTTCGAGGTCGGTCTGGATAAACCCTTATTCTCGATTGCCGAGCCCTGCGTCATCGCGCCGGAATCCTTGACGTTGGAGCCGTTGCGACCCCTATTGGACACACTCAAGCTTATCGATCAAGGCGTCAAAAGCCGAGGGCTGTGTGAGCAATCAGCCACCTAAGACGACGCTGCGAGCTGCTACACTGTTTGTGTTTGCAGCCGATTCAATTGAATTCACTTACTGACCTATGCATTTAATGGAGTCAACCATGGCTAAGATCGCCGATATCTGCGCCCGCGAGATTATGGATTCACGCGGTAATCCCACAGTTGAAGCTGACATCATCCTGGACTCAGGCGTGCGCGGTCGCGCCGCTGTGCCGTCGGGCGCCTCGACCGGCAGTCGCGAAGCTTTGGAGTTACGCGACGGCGATAAGTCCCGATACCTGGGCAAGGGCGTGACGCAGGCCGTCGCGAACGTGAATGGTGAGATACGCGATGCCTTGTTGGGGATGGAGGTGACGGAGCAAACCGCCATCGACGAGAAAATGCTGAGTCTCGATGGCACGGAGAATAAAGACCGGTTGGGTGCGAACGCCTTGCTGGCTGTGTCACTGGCCAGCGCGCATGCGGCGGCGGCAGCCAAGGGGCAGATGCTCTATCAATCGCTGGGTGGTGACGATGCGGTGTACTTGCCGACACCGATGATGAACATCATCAATGGCGGTGCGCACGCGAATAACAGCGTCGATCTGCAAGAATTCATGATCATGCCGGTCGGTGCGCCAAACTTCCGCGAAGCTCTGCGCTACGGTGCCGAGGTGTTTCATAGCCTGCATAAAGTCCTCGATGGCCGAGGGCTGAACACCGCCGTCGGCGATGAGGGTGGCTTTGCACCCAATCTGTCGTCCAACGAAGAAGCCATCGAGACCATCATTGAAGCGGTCGAGAAGGCCGGCTACGAGATGGGGCGCGATATCTACCTCGCACTCGACGTCGCCAGTTCTGAGTTCTACAAAGAGGGTGTCTATCGCCTGGACTCTGAGAACCGTGAGTTTGACGCTGCGGGCTTCATCGATTACCTGGGCGCTTGGGTGGATAAGTACCCGATTATCTCTATCGAAGATGGCTTGGACGAAAGTGACTGGGATGGTTGGAAGCTACTGACTGAAAAACTCGGCCAGAAAGTGCAACTGGTTGGCGATGATTTATTCGTGACCAACGCCGCCATTGTCCAGCGCGGCATTGATTTGAACGTGGCGAATTCCGTGCTCATCAAGGTGAATCAGATCGGTACCTTGACTGAAACTCTGCAAACCATCGACCTGGCGCACAACAACGGCTACACCACCGTGTCCTCGCACCGTTCAGGCGAAACCGAAGATACCACCATCGCTGACCTGGCCGTGGCCGCGAACTGCAAGCAGATCAAGACCGGCTCTCTGTCGCGCTCTGATCGCATCGCCAAGTACAATCAGCTACTGCGCATTGAAGAGCACTTGGGTGCGCGCGCGGTCTACGCGGGTAAGGACGCGTTTAAGCAAGCGCTTTGACGGCGACCTCAACGGCCGCGGTGAAAGACAGCGGCAGGCGCAGGTCACCAGAACCCGCCATCCCTCTTGGGGCGCGTGTTTTGATGGGTGTGCTCTTGCTGCTGTTAGTGATGCTGGTGATCCGCCTGGTGTTTGGTGATGGCAGTGTGCAGGAGCTTTGGCGCCTGCACCAACAGGTCGAGACCCAGCGCCAGACCTTGGAGCAATTGCGCCAACGCAACCAGGCCCTGCAGGCTGAAGTGGCGGATCTGAAAAAAGGGCTTGAAGCCATTGAGGAACGCGCGCGCTCCGAGCTGGGCATGATCCGCGAAGGTGAGGTGTTCTATCAGTTCATTGACCCTGAGGGCGTGGTGCCTGGCGAGGACAGCACGCGATTGGCGCCGCCGTCGTCCGCTCCCAAAGAGACGTCGCCGTGAGTCCATTGTGCGATAGTCTGCAGGGTCCTGGAGCTGCGCCAAGATCGCGTTCACAAGGTGTGCGATGAGCCCCGTTGCTGAAAACCCGTCCGAGCTGATCGGGCCACTGATGATTGACCTTCAGGGCACGGCAGCGACCGCTCAGGAACGAGCATGGCTGCAAGATCGCCGCGTCGGTGGTCTGATCTTGTTCTCCCGGAATTTCGACAGTGCCGCGCAGATACAAACCCTGGTCGCGGACGTGCGCGCTGCCAGCGACTCGCCGCTGTTAATTGCCGTGGATCACGAGGGCGGGCGCGTGCAGCGTTTTCGCGACGGGTTTACGGCCATTCCGCCGATGCGTGCATTGGGTGCACTCCCTGACACCGACACAGCAGACCACGCCGCGACAGTGCTGGGTGGTGTGATCGGCGCTGAGCTGGCGCAGCTGGACATAGATCTGTGTTTTGCGCCGGTGTTGGATGTCGATTGGGGGAACTCCAGTGTGATTGGTGATCGCGCGTTTCACCATTCCCCGCAGCGCGTCGCGGAATTGGGCGCCGCGTTGATGCGCGGTTTGCACGGAGTCGGTATGGCGGCGGTCGGCAAGCACTTCCCGGGTCACGGTTATGTGGCTGCTGATTCTCACCTGGCGCTGCCTATTGACAGCCGCGACTTGGACACGTTGCGCGCGAATGATGTGCTGCCGTTTGCGCAATTGGCCGCCGCTGGGCTCGATGGCGTGATGCCTGCGCATGTGGTCTACGAACAGATCGATGCCTTGCCGGCGGGGTTCTCGCCATTTTGGATTCAACAGGTGCTGCGCGAGGACATCGGTTTTCGAGGCGCGGTTTTTAGTGACGATTTGAGCATGGTCGGTGCCGCAAGTGTGGGGTCGATCCACGAACGCGCGCAACGCGCGCTCTCGAGCGGTTGCGATATGGTTTTGGTCTGTAACACACCGGATGCCGTCGGCGATTTGCTGAGCCGAGATGACTACGCGCCCGATGCGCATCGTTCGCAACGCTTGTCGCGGTTATGTCGACGGGACGATGCGGAAACGCGTGCCTATGTAGAGCAGGTCTTTGCCGAGCGTGATGCTGTGCTGACCTTGCTCGCTTAACCCTTAGTCGAGGACGCCGTCATGACGGATATTGCAATTATCGGTGGTACCGGGCTCACCCAGATGGAGGGTTTGGAGATTGTCTCGCGTGAAATGGTCAAGACACCTTATGGGGCGCCATCCGGGCCTTTAACCCATGGCATCTTATTTGGTCGCGAGGTGACTTTTCTGCCGCGTCATGGCGGGCGTCATACCATTCCACCGCACAAGGTCAATTACCGCGCCAACATGTGGGCATTGCAGTCGATTGGTGTGCGCCAGGTGATCGCCGTCGGTGCGGTCGGCGGTATTGCCGAAGACTGTGGCCCCTTAACGCTGGTCGTTCCCGACCAAATCATCGACTACACCTACGGCCGCGAGCACACGTTTTTTGACGTTGACCTGGAGCACGTGGAACACATCGATTTTTCATTCCCGTATACTGAGTCCTTGCGCGAGCGCTTAATTCGCGGTGCGCGCAAAGCCGGTGTCGCGCTGCAAGAGCGCGGCACCTACGGCATTACCCAGGGGCCGCGTCTAGAAACGGCCGCCGAAATTGCCAGAATGAAGCACGATGGCTGTGCCATTGTCGGCATGACGGGCATGCCCGAAGCTGCTTTGGCTCGCGAACTGGGCTTGGATTATGCCGTGATCACCATGGTGGTCAATTGGGGAGCCGGCATAGAAGCGGTCAGCATCGATATGGAAGACATCAAGCAAGCACTGGTGCAGGGGACACAGCATGTTCGCGACGCCTTGAAGTGTACCTTGTCAGACTGGTCGGCGTCTGACGCTTGAGACCGTCGGCTTTTGTATGTGTGACCGCGACTCTCAAGTATCCCCCCTAGGTGTGAATCGGCGATTCTGCATCGCGCCGATGATGGAGCTGACAGACCGACACTTTCGCTATTTCTTTCGTGCAATTTCGCCGCACGCGTTATTGTATTCAGAAATGTTGGTGGCGCAGGCCGTTGTTCACGGGGATCGGGAGTACTTGCTGGCGTATGATGCTGAGGAGCATCCGTTGGCCTTACAGTTGGGTGGCAGCGATCCTGAGTTGCTGGCCGAAGCCAGCCGTATCGGTGAGCAATTCGGCTACGACGAGATCAACCTCAATTGCGGCTGCCCCAGTGATCGTGTTCAGGCAGGGCGCATCGGTGCCTGCTTGATGGCCGCGCCCGAATTGGTGGCTGACTGTGTTCATCAGATGCAAGCCGCTGTGACGGTGCCGGTGACCGTCAAGTGTCGCATCGGGATCGATCGCGACGATTCGATTGATATGTTGATGCAGTTTATCGCCAGCGTGCGTGCGGCGGGGTGCCGGGTGTTTATTATCCATGCGCGCAAAGCCTGGCTTGAAGGATTGAGTCCGCGCGAAAACCGCGAGATACCGCCCTTGCGTTATGAACATGTCTATGCCGTGAAGCAGGCGTACCCCGATTGTGACATCAACATCAACGGCGGCATTAAGACACCTGCAGAGGTGTCGGATCACCTGGCCCAGGTGGATGGCGTGATGCTGGGTAGAGAGGCCTATTACAACCCCTACGAGATGATGAGTATCGCCCAGCAGGTGTATCCAGGTACGGCTGGTCATGCCCCGTCCCGCGTGCAGTTGGTGGCGCACTACCTGGACTATATGCGTGAGAAAACGGCAGCAGGGGTGCCGCTTCCGCATGTGTCACGTCACTTGATACCGCTGTATCAGGGCGTCCCTGGTGCGCGTGCATGGCGACGTCAGTTGAGCGAAGGTGCAGCAACGCTGCCAGCGGATGCTTTGGTCGCCGCAGCCTTATCATCTGTAGAGCCGGCCGAGGTGTGCCGAGACCTCGGCGTGCCAACCACATCGCCCGATGTCCCTGCGGCGCGTTCCTGCTAGGCGCCGCGCGATCCTAGTCTGAAACTTACAGCTGCGCTTGCTGATTCGCAGCGCGCAGCCCGTGCTCGACGGCCATGACGGCGGCTTCCACGCGCGAGTGCACGTCAAGCTTGCGGAGTATTGCCTTCACATGGAGCTTTACCGTGCCGTCTGAGATCCCCAGATTGCGTGCGATGACCTTATTACTCTGACCTTCGGCAAGTAATCCGAGGATTTCCGTCTCGCGAGGTGTCAGTTCATCAAACGGGCTGCTTTCCAAATCGGGCATGGTGGATTTGCCCTGAACCACCTCGGCTAGAATCTGTGTGAGATTGGGGGCGACCACGGTTTTCCCGGCATCGATGTCACGCAAGGCGGCGACCAACTCATCGGGCTCCATGTCTTTTAACAAATAACCGCGTGCGCCACTGCGCAGTGCCTCAATCAAGTCGCGCTCGTCACTGCTGGTGGTCAGGATGACAATCGGCATCTTCATGCCGTTTTCAATCAGGTGCTTGAGTACTGTGATGCCATCCGTGTTGGGCATACGCATGTCCAGTAGCACGATGTCGGGCTGGTGTTCGGCGGCCAGTCGCACGCCTTCGCTGCCGTCACCCGTGGCCGCGATGACGTCGATGTTACGCCGCACGAGCAGGCCTTGCAGCCCTTCGCGAAAGAGTGTGTGATCGTCAATAACAAGTATTCTGAGATTCATGCTGTGTGCCATGAGTTGTGCTCATGCAGTGTGACTTGAGGAAGCGGCGTGTGCAGAGGGTCGTCCGAGGATTTTGGTGGATGGCGAAAGGTTAATACAACTCGTGTTCCTTCGCCGGGCTCGCTGTCTATGGTGATGGCGCCGCCAATTTTCTGTGCGCGTTCGCGCATGATGCCAAGCCCGAGGTGTTCGCCGGGGTTGTCCGACTGCGCCGGCTGATCAAAGCCGTTGCCATCATCTTCCACCAGGACATAAAACTGGCCTTCAATATTGCCCCGCAGAATGATGCGTACGGCATGGGCTTCGCTGTGTTTGCGAATATTTGCCAAGGTTTCTTGGATAATTCGCAGCACCTGGATTTCCACGCGACCGGGCAGGGTGATATCGGGCCATTCTTGTTGTAAAAAAATTGAGATGCTGGTTTCTTCCTGGTAGCGGCGCACGATCTGGCGCACGGCGACCATCATCCCGCGTTTGTCGATCGGTGCGCGGAAATGCGTAATGAGTTCGCGCAGCTCGGTATTGGCTTCGTCAACCGTATTTTCAATGCGCTCAAACTGGTCGCGGATGGAGGCTTTGTCCTCACTTTCAAAGGTTTCGTCGAGTACGCGCATTTGGAAGCGCAAGCTGACCAGCGTTTGCGCCAGTGAGTCATGGAGTTCGTGTGAAATGTGTTCACGTTCTTCGATGATATTCAGGCGGTGCGCCTCGGCATCGAGGCGGGTCTTTTCGATCGCCATACCACAGTGCTGGCCGATGCTCAGCAGCAGGCTGTCCATTTCTTCGAGGCGCTCAAAGTTGCGCAAATCCGCATAGAGATTGAAGACCCCGAGCATTTTATCGTGGTAAGTGAGTGGCACGGAGACAATGCCAATGGGATTGAAGGCCTTGGCTGCCCCGTTGTCCTCGCGTTCAAAGCGCTCATGCCAAACGATTTTCCCGTCGCGTAACGCATCGCAGCAGGGATAGTCATCGAGCGGGATGAGTGGGTCGAGTGAGGTATCGGCATTGAATTTTTCCAAGCCACAGGCTTTGATCAATCGAAAGGCATCGTCCTCGACCAGGCGCACACTGGCCGCTTGCGCATTGGCGACATCGCACACCGTGTGTAAAAAGGTGGTCAGCAATTGCCCCATATCGCGCGAGTAATTGATGCTGGCTGCCAGGTCATAGAGGATTTGCAAGGAGCGGGTTTTGCGGGTGATATGACGAGTATGTTCTTGAAGCTGGTCGTCGGCATCTTGTGACAACCGCCTCAGCATACTGCCCACGACGTTTAAGTCTTCAGCGAGATCAGCGAACTTTGCGCCTTCGACAACAGGGATCTGGGCCTGCAAATTGCCGCCACGCATCAAATGCACCCAGCGCCGCAAATGCATCAGGGGTTGTAAAAAATCGCGCTGAAACACATACAGCAACAACAGCACCGTTGCCAGGCCTGCAACAATCAGCACCAAAAGCGCATTGCGCGCGCTGTTGGGATCAGAGAACAGCGGGAACAGTAGATTAAACAGCAGTAGCAGAAACAGTGACGTGAGCACGCCGAGTAGGATAAACACGCTGATGCGTGCTCCGCAGGCAAAGTCGGGGTCGTCACCGTCAATCGATTGCACAAACCCTGACTGTCGCAGTTTCCTCATCCACTCCGCCAAGCTGTTTTTTTGTGTTATAGGGTTATCAGCCATATTAATGATCCACAAAGGCGATGGAACTGGCACCTATGTGCTGGTTCTCGCACTTTGATTATCCTGGCGTTAGCCGGTTTTTCCGAGAAAAACACTACTCAGGATAACACATTAATACGGTATTTTGACGTGTGGCCACGGGAAACCCGTGGCCATCAAGCGTATGGAGAGCGGTGTGAAGGGCCTTAGGCTTGTTCGATCTCGACCAGTGTGCCGGTAAAGTCTTTCGGGTGAAGGAACAAGACCGGTTTGCCGTGGGCGCCTATTTTTGGCTCACCGGTGCCGAGTACGCGCGCGCCGTCTTCGAGCAGCTTATCGCGCGCCGCGATAATATCATCGACTTCGTAACACAGGTGGTGGATGCCACCATCGTTATTGCGCTCGAGGAACTTCGCAATCGGCGAGGCCTCACCCAAGGGGTGAAGTAACTCGATTTTGGTGTTTGGCAATTCAACGAATACGGTGGTGACACCGTGCTCGGGCAACGCCAAGGGTTCTGAGACCTTGGCGCCGAGCGTATCGCGATACCGCGCGGTCGCCGCTTCCAGATCGGGAACGGCGATGGCTACATGGTTCAGTCGACCTATCATCGTCGCTTACTCAAACTCTAAAATGATTTGATCCAGCGCCAGGCTGTCGCCGGCGTCGGCCTTCACGGATTGAACGACACCGTCTTGCTCTGCGGTGAGGACGTTTTCCATCTTCATCGCTTCAACCACTGCCAGCTCTTGACCCGCCTTCACGGCTTCGCCTTCGCTGAC
>DOIU01000184.1 GCA_003511825.1 Gammaproteobacteria bacterium
TAAGGCCGCCGTCAGCATGGTCAGCACCCTGTCGGTGTCGTGGAGCGGAAAATTCCCATAGACGCGCATGTCAGCGATTTCGGCGGCCAGGCCGATATGACCACGGCGGTAACGACGCAGCTCGTCCACCAAGTGACGCAGTGGAATGTCCTCAGCCAGTAACTGACCACGCGTCCAGGCCTCTCGGGCGTTGTCAGCGGGTTCATTCCGGGTAATGCTGTTTTGGGTGAATCTGGCCTGCTGACCGGCAGGCACCACCTGCACGCGACGATCGCTGTGAGTGCGAATTTCCACCGCCCCCTGATACACCGCCAGCCGAGTGTCTGTGGGGGTTTGCTGTACATTGAAGCGAGTGCCCAGTGCACGCAGGCGCCCGTAACGCGTATCCATCACAAAGGGTCGCTGAGCGTCGCTGGCGGTATCGATAAAGACTTCACCGTCGAGCAATATCAGCCGGCGCAGGTCTGGGCCCAGATCCGTGTTGATAGCACTGGCGGTATTGAGCCAGATACGGCTGCCATCGGCGAGTGTGATCGCGCGTTGTTCACCCACATCGGTATGGTGGTCGGCGCTCCAGGCCATCAGCGCGAGCGGCAGCGGTGTGTGCTGCCAACTCAGCCAACCGATTAAGCCGGTTCCGGCCACACCGACCATACCGGTCAACAACTGACGGCGACGCTGTAAACGCGCATTGGCTTGCTGTAACTGATCGCTGATGCGCCTGGGGTTAGGCGTTTCCTGAAGCGGTGCAAATCCCTGGCTGATCTCTTCAACATAACGCCAGGCACTCTGGTGATCATCAGCCTCGCCAAGCCATTGCTGCCAGGCGGCTCGCTGCTGTTCACTGGCCTGACCATCGCGCAGCAAGGCATACCACTCGGCAGCCTTCTCCAGCACAGCATGGCTTGGCTCAGGGTGCTTCAATGTGAGCCAATTCTGCGGCGGTGTGACGTGCTTGCAGTTTTAGGCAGGCCAGCATGGCTTTGGCCACATGTTTGCGTACCATGCGATCCGAAATGCCGAGTTCCACCCCGACTTCCTTGTCTGTCATCTGACACACAGCGGCCAAGAGAAAGGCCCGAGACGTCTTGGGCGCTAACGCCTGTAACATCGCGCTGATCTCGTCCAGCGCCTGCAGCACAATCACTTGGCGCTCGGCCGAAGGCGCATACGCCGAGGGGCTGGCCTCCAGCGTCTCCAACCAAGCACGCTCAATTTCCTGTCGCCGCCAGCGATTGATGCAGAGATTTTTTGCCGTCGTACGCAGGTAGCTGCGTGCCTGCGCGATGGTGCCAAAACGGTGCTGGGTTGAACTGGCCAGCAGGCGCAAAAACGTGTCTTGCGCCAAATCGGCAGCCGTTTCTGAGCAATGCAGACGCTGCCGCAACCAACTGCGCAACCAGCTGTTGTGGTTAAGGTACAGGCTGCCAATATCGATTGGCTCCCCCTGCTCTAGAAGATCTACGCCCGGCACGGCAAACTCCTATACAACGCCTTAGAACCTGCAACGTCAAATGAGAATGGCTCGCATCTTATAGGAAGGGGGTATGTTTTGTCGAGCGAGCGACTGATTCGACAGACGATGAACTTATAGCGACTTCTCCCAATCAGAGATTCCCTGACACGAGATGTTCAGATCGCCGCGCTCATCAACCATCCGGGTAAGTTTTCTGCCGATCTCCCCAGCGGTTAGCAGTGATTGATCAGTGTCGATCCCACGCCTAAGCCTTTTGAGCGGTCTTCCTGAATCTCATAGTGTGCAGATAGGCCAATCGTGAGCCCTCGCAACCTCCAGCTCATTGCACTCTGCTCGGTGTAAACCCGCCGCGATAAGGCAGAAAACCGATTAGACCTATTGTTCTGCGTTCTTCGCTAGAAGAAAGGATTCTCACAATTGAAAAAAGGGCCTGCCCATGTTCTTTCTAATCAAACCGAAAAGTCACTTTCAGCATAGCTGATCTTGGCGATCCCCAATAGTTATTGACACTGCTGCTGCCATCAACGAAGTACTCCTCGTCAGTGACATTCCGCACTAATAAATTCACATCCCAATTTGGTACTCCGGTATAAGAGACATTCAGATCAAGACGATGATAGCCCTCCAAATAAACTTGCCGACTATCCCGTATATATTTTCTTTCGCCAACCTGAATAAATGTTGCTCCCATCCCTAATCCTGCCAGCTTCCCTTGCTCAAGTTCATAGCCAGTATACAAGCTGAACTGATTATCAAACGTTCCGTTGATCGATAATCCACTATTGGGGTCGTCGCTTTCAGTAAATTCATTATCCATCCAGCTTGCTGCGGCACCTATTGTCCAGCCTGGGTAGAATGAACCGTTGATTTCCAGCTCCACGCCATCAGCACGATGGACTCCCGAAGAAACAACGAAATTTTCGTTTTCAGGATCAGGAATAGGCCTGTTGTCCAGCTCCTGTCTGTAGAGGGCCAAATCAAACGCTAACTTCTTATCAAGCCACTCTGCTTTTAGGCCAACCTCAAAACCTGCACCCGTCTCAGGATCCAGTGGATTGCCATTGCGATCGACACCAGGTGATGGCGTGAAAGACTCCGCATAAATTGCGTACGCGTTAATATTCTCACTGAAGGTTTGCATTAAACCCAAACGACCAGTCCACGCATCATCAGCACTATCGGTCTCGGGTGTACTGCCAAAATTGGCTACATTATCTACTTCAGCTTCGTCATAACGGGCACCAATTAACAATCTAGTTCGATCATGCAAACTCATTATAGCTTGCCCATAAATCGCCTGGTTTTTTGCGTTATTATCGTTTGTGAATAATGTTGGAATATCCGATGAAGGCAATGCTGTAAAGACAGACAAATCACCAGAAAAACTAACCGGATCGATATAAAGGTAATCAAAAGAATAACCCCAGCCGCGCGTCGTTTCTCTCTCGTTTATTTCCATGCCAAATAGAGCTTTATGCTCACGACCAAAGCTGTCAAAAGATCCTTGAAAACGCAGTTCTCCAGCCCACTCCTCTGCCTCATTCTCATCTTTTCTATGACTGTTATCAAAATACCCATAATAAAATGACACATAACTCCCGAGAGTAAAGTCTGTCTTTTGTTTCTGGCCCTGCAAATACAAACTAGCCAACCAGCGATCTGATAGCTCATGGTTGACGGTGAGTGTGGCCATACGGGTTTCTTTCGAGGATCTATCACTTAGATCACCATAAAGCGCTGTACGGGATGAAAATTGATCGAAGACCTCAATCTGGTCACCGACAATTTGCAATGGCACACCAGGGTTCGCATCGTAATCGTCTTTCTGATAAAGGAATTGAAGTAGAAGACGGGTTTTATCGTTAATAACTGCTTCAAAACTTGGGGCGACAAACTTTCGTTCACTCTCAATCTCGTCAGTGAACGCTCCTGCATCTTCATAAGCAAAATCTACTCTGCCACGGATGCGCTTATTTGCGTTCAGGGCGCCGGTAATACCACCTTCAGTACGATAATTATCGTATGAGCCGACATGTGCTGAAATACTCGCATCAAATTCAGCGCGAGGCTTTTTACGCACCTTGTTGATAAAGCCCCCCAAGGAGCCCCGACCGTAGAAGCCCGAAGGCCCCCGTAAGACTTCTACCCGTTCAAAAGCTGCAATATCAACATTATTGTCATCACCATAGAAAGTAGCATCTCTAAAGCCATCAGTACGGACATCAACATTCTGACCACGGATGTTAAAAGAATTTGATTTTTGGCCTTTGCCGCCAAACACATCGGGTCCAGACCCTATGATTCCTGTCGCAAAGCTACTGACACTTGGCGATAGCTCAACAGCGTTGGCTAAGTTCTGTACCTGACGAGCCTCAAGCGATTCACCGGTTACTACTGAAACCGCTTGAGGCGTCTCCCTCAGCGGCAAAGGCGTCTTGGTCGCTGTAGTTTGATATTCCGCCTTAAAGCCGCCAGGTTCTGCAGGCGCGTCACCAAACCGAACTTCCACATCTCTCTGAATGCGCAGTGGATCCAGCACCATGCCTTGCGCTGCATTTGCTTTTTTTACAACACTATACCCACCGCTTCGCGTGCGCATGGCCTGAAAACCTGAGCCTGATAGCAAGGCATCTAGCGCCTCACTGATACTGAAGTTCCCTTTCAGACCGGGGCTTGTGAGTGTGCTGAGTTGCTGTGGATCGAACGACAGCGTGATGCCAGCTGTGCTCGCCAGTTGGCTAAGCGCTTTGTCCATTGGGCCCGCAGAGATACTAAAATCTCTGCTCTCGGATGTTTGATCATGGATATTTTCCTGCGCGATAACCGGTACTGCGGTTGCGACAAAACCCACACTCGCCACCGACACCGCGTGTGCAAGCAAGCGCTTTTGAAATGCCACCTTCGGTGAGCTTAGAGAACTGGGCAAACGACAACGGCTCATAAATCATCCTCGACAAACATGTGTAGGTACTTTTCATTAGTCGAGGGAGGCGCCCAAAAGGGGACACGCAAACGCAGACAAACATCTAAGGAGGATTACGCAGCGGTGATAGACACCCAATAGTCCGTCATTCGATGGATTTTGAGATGAAAGACCTGGGCCAACACCTCGAGCGCCTGATTGGTGTTATCCACTTGGAAAACGCCTGAGATTTTGAGATCAGCGACATCTGAGGCACAGCGCAAAATACCTAGTCGATACCGGCTCAACTCCTCACAGAAGTCCGCCAGACGCCAGTTTTCCGCAATCAATGCACCGCGACGCCAAGACAAGGCGTCTGGGGGAACTGGACCGACTGCCTGAATCTGCTCTTGTGAAAAACGGCATTGTTCTTCCTGAGCAATGCGCCGCTCCACCTGACCGACTGCTGGCGTAACGACGACCGCACCGCTCTCTACGGAGACGAGTGTGGCATCGTCAAGACAACGCACCGCAAAGGCAGTACCGAGGGCGTCAACGTGCCCCTGGGCGGTAACGACAGACAAGGCATGACGCGGCTCGGGCGCTGTGCGAATAAAAATCTCACCCTGATGCACATGCATGCGGCGCTGCTGGTCAGTGATGACAACGTCAACCGCTGTTTGCGTGTTCAGCATCAATTCGCTGCCGTCGGCCAGGGTGACGCGTCGACGCTCGCCCGTTGCCGTGCGAAAGTCCGCCGACCACGCCGGCACTTGGCTCACCACAAGCCAACCCAACGGCAGCACTACCCCAGCTCCCATCACCGACTTCAGCATGCCGCGACGACTGAGGCGTTGTTCGCGATGCAAGACGGGCTTGGCGACATCCGTGGGTACGCGGGTGAACTGATCGGCCAGCTCGCACGCCTTCTGCCAGACCAATCGGTGATCGGCACTGCGTTCGACCCAGGTATTC
>DOIU01000177.1 GCA_003511825.1 Gammaproteobacteria bacterium
GATTTCTACGCCCGCTTTGCCCGACCCGGCTTCGTGCTTGCCGCTTACGATCCGGATCCGCAATCCTTTGATCATGAAGTGACAGTGCAACACTTGGAACTGCTCGAATCAGCCACCGATGCGCGCGGAAACAAGCTTGAGATCGTCACCTTAGAAGGGCCCCGTGTTTGGCGAGAAGCGTATAACAGCGACGATTTCGCAGCCGGATATATCGGTTTCTATGTCTGTAATGAGGCGGTGATTATGCAAGCCTTTGGTGACCAAGAGGTCGACCAGGCGGCGAGGGCGGCGGTGCAAAAAGCCTACCCCGATCGGCAGGTGGAACAGATCGCCATCGACGGCATCGCCGCCGGTGGTGGCAGTATTCACTGCGCCACGCAGCAGGAGCCTGCGGTGTACGGGATATCCTGACCGCTGATTATTGCGGCTGACCGTAGTGAAGCATCACGCCACTGGCAACGCCATCGCCCCACAGGTTCAGCATAAAGCCCTAACGACTGCAGGGTTTCTCAAGGGGGACAAGCCAGTTCTGTTGGGGGACGGCGTTGTCGAATTAACCTTGAGGCTGAAAATGATAGTCGATTTGAGATCAAATCGCCATGGGGAGCCTCACCCCATATGCGTCTCAAAAAAACGCAGCATCTTCTCGGGGTGATTGCCAAAATAATTGTAACCGTCAAAGCGGCGGGTGGTGCCTTCTATCCAGAACAGTTCCTTGTCATGGGAGCCGAGCTTGTCAAACGTGGTTTGCCCATCCGCGGGATTATCGGTCCAGCGGTCATCTTTGACTTGTGACATCAGCACCGGCAGTTTGACCGACGGGGCAAAAACCTGCGGATTCATGTCGCCATTTTTGAAGCCGCCCAGTTTCACCTGCTCGTGGTCGAGTCTGTCCATATGCGCCTCGACGCCTTGCAGTGTTGCGAAGGCGGTCATCAGCGCCGTCATCGATACGGGTAAGGGGCACATCAGGCAGGCGACATTGTCAAACAACGCGGGTTGGCGGTGGATCGCTTCAAACTGCGCGTTGGCACCGGTGCAGCGGCTCAATAGGCCAACCCGCATTTGGGATAATTCAGGGTGGGTATCGACATAGGTCTTGGCGCCGATACAGTCGCGCCATTCGTAACGCCCGATCCCGCAAATACCGCCATTGGCTGCACCGCTGTTGCCGTGATTGCGCAGATCATAAGCCAAGACGTTATAGCCCGCCTTCACGAGGTGCGCGTACTCTTTCACGAAGTCGACTTCGATATCGTCGACCTGGCTCCAGGGCTCGCCCCAATGGCCGGTGAACCCGGAGCGGCTCATGGGCATCGGGTGGTTGGCGATAATCAGTTTGTTGGAACCTTCGGCGCGCAATAGCCAGCCTTCGAGCGGTGTGCCGTCGGATGATGAAAAATAGACATCTTCCCAATGGGCAATGCCGCGCTCATCCGGTCTGATATGCACGGGCGTGCGGAACATTGGGCGAACCGCGAATTCTGCCAAATACTTTACGGTAGCCAGTTGTTCGTCAGTCATGTTATTCAAGGTCGTTCTCCCGGTTTGCTTGCGCGTGATGGCGTCAGCGCGTCGTCAATGGACATAGCAGTACGGTATCAATTCAGATCAGGGAACGAGATGTCGGTTTCTCCGAAATACTTGCCTATTTCTGCACGATAAGCAGGCTTATGGAAAAATCGTGTAGTTTTTATTGCTTTATTCTTGAGGTCTTGTATTTTTAGAGGGCAATAATGCGGCTATAGATCGATCACGCCTTGTGGATAAAGACACCATCCAACGCTTAGATCAACTCACGCCGGTCGAGGGGTTTAACCGCACACCGCTGGACAAGGTCATCCTCTATCGCAGCGAATCGCCGATTCGAGATGCGATCTTTATGTACGACCCTTGTCTTGTATTTGTCGCCCAGCGACGGAAGATCGGTTACGTGAACGGGCAGCAGTTTCTTTACGACCCCGAGCACTACCTGGTCGCGCCGGCCTTATTGCCGTTTGTGTGTGATGCCGAGGGATCGCCAGAGGCGCCTTTCTTAGCCCTGTCAGTGCCTCTGGAGCACGACACGGTGGCGGCATTGATCAGCCAGATGGAAGCACCTGCACCGACAGACCACGCGCAACGCGTCCCGTTGTATTCTGAGACCATGACCGAAGAACTCGCGGCGGTGATACGGCGGTTACTGCGTTGCTTGCAATCGCCCGTCGACTGCAACATCCTGGGGCCTCAGATCACGCGTGAGCTGATTTATCGGGTCTTGCAGGGGCCGAACGCCGGGGTGTTGTTTGACGTGTTTTCTTCACAGAACAAGCAGATCAAAATTGCGCGCGCGCTTCGCCACATCCATGAACACTACGCCACCAAAATGGACATAGAATCCTTAGCCACCATGGACGCGATGAGCCTCTCGTCGTTTCACAATGCATTCAAAAAAGCCACGGCGTGCGCACCCTTGCAATACATTAAGCGCGTCCGACTGAACCGCGCCCGCGATCTGATTACCGTTGAGGGCATGACCATCAGCGCCGCGGCCTATCAGGTGGGCTATCAAAGCGTGCCGCAGTTCAGCCGCGAGTTTAAACGCTACTTTGGTTACAGCCCGAAGGATGCCAAGGCGAATTACCCGATTCAGCGAGGCGGGTAAGAGCGCTTGCCAAACGCAATCACAGGCATGGCTGCCGGGCGTTAGTTATGCTACGACTGGCAGCACACCACGCTCAATACTGAAAGTCATCCGTCACCGCGCCGTCCGATGCGGAGCCCACCAGTTTTGCAAACTTAGCAAGTGCGCCACGCTTGTAACGGGGCTCAGGGGGTGTCCAGTTGGCTTTACGACGCGCAAGCTCGGCATCATCCACATGCACGGTAATCTCATCCGCGACGGCGTCAATGGTAATGCGATCACCGTTCTCAATCAGGGCAATCGGGCCGCCTTCGGCGGCTTCGGGCGCGACATGGCCGACCACGAAGCCGTGGCTGCCGCCGGAGAAACGTCCGTCGGTGATGAGCGCGACGTCGTTGCCCAGGCCGCGCCCCATGATGGCGGAGGTCGGGCTGAGCATTTCTTGCATGCCGGGTCCGCCTTTGGGGCCTTCGTAGCGGATCACCACGACATCACCGGCGACTACCTCGCCGTCGAGAATGGCTTGGTAGCTCTCGGGTTCGGAGTGATACACCTTGGCCGAGCCGGTAAATCGATTGCCTTCTTTGCCGGTAATCTTGGCGACGGAGCCCTCTGGCGCCAGATTGCCGCGCAGGATACGCAAGTGGCTATCGGCCTTGATCGGTTGGTCGAAGTCACAAATGATGTCTTGATCAGCGGGGTAGTCTTCGACGTCGGCCAGATTTTCTCGCAGGGTCTTTCCGGTCACGGTCAGGCAGTCGCCATGCAACAAGCCTTGGTCCAGCAAGCGCTTCATCAAGGGCAGGATGCCACCGATCTCAACCAGTTCCGACATCATATAGCGCCCACTGGGGCGCAAGTCCGCCAGCATCGGGACGCGTTTGCCAATCTTGCTGAAATCGTCAATGCGCAGTTCAACGCCCATGGCGTTGGCCATGGCGAGCAGATGCAACACGGCATTGGTTGAACCACCGAGGGCGATCACGACGGTAATGGCATTCTCAAACGCCTCTCGGGTCATGATGTCGCTGGGCTTGATGTCCTGGTTGAGCAGCTGAACGACCGCGGCCGAGGCCTTGCGGCAGTCTTCCAGTTTTTGCAGAGAGATGGCGTCTTGCGCCGAGCTGCCGGGCAAGCTCATGCCCATCGCCTCAATCTCCGAAGCCATGGTGTTGGCGGTGTACATACCACCGCAAGAACCCGGTCCGGGGATCGCATGGCGCTCGACGTCTTCGAGTTCTTCAAGGCGCATGCCTCCGCGGGCATACTGACCCACCGCCTCAAACACGGAGATGATATCGGTGCGGTTTTTACCCGGGCGAATGGTGCCGCCGTAGACAAACACCGAGGGTCGGTTCAATCGCGAGAGCGCGATCATGCAGCCCGGCATGTTTTTATCACAACCGCCGATGGCGACTAGTCCGTCCAGGGCCTCGCAGCCCGCGACCGTTTCAATCGAGTCGGCGATCACCTCGCGCGAGACCAGCGAGCACTTCATGCCCTCATAGCCGTTGGCAATGCCATCGGAGATGGTGATGGTATTGAACACCAATGCCTTGCCACCGGCCTCATCGGCGGCCACGCGCGCCGCTTCGGCCAGCTTATCGATGTGCATATTGCAGGGGGTTACGGTGGCCCAGGTCGAGGCGATACCAATCTGGGGCTTCTTGAAGTCGTCGTCGGTAAACCCGACAGCGCGCAGCATGGAGCGGCCGGGGGCCTTGGTGGGGCCGTCTACCAATTCACGGGAGTACCGGCGGTTGTTATGTGACATATCTGAAGTGTTCTAAAGCCAACTAGAACTTTTGCATTCTAAGCGCTTTTGCGCCCGCGGGGAACCTCGCTACCCGATGATCCGAACCGCAGGCGTTGGCTGTTGGGTATTCCCGGCCAGGGGGCCGGGACGGTGATGGCTATCGGTAGTCGTAGCTGTCGAGCGGATTGTAATCCCATCCTGGGTTTGTATTGACGTTGGGATTCCAGTTCGGGTCATTCGTACGTGCAGACAGGCCGGGGTCGTGGGGGTTGACATAGTTATGCTCGTAGTACCCGTCGGCCTCGTAGCGCTGCCCGGTTGATCTGTCGATGTACTGCTGGCGTTCGAGTACGGAATCCACATAGGCTTGTTGACCGCGTGACGATGAATCGCTGCGATTCATATAGCTGTTAAAGCTGCTGTCGAGGGCTTCCATATTGTTTTGATGGATCTGGTTCTGACGGCTCTGAAACGAGCGGTTTCGCGTCTGTTGTCTGCTGAGGAATTGCGCATGATTGGCGTTGGCGGCTTGTACCCAGCGGTTGTCGTAGCGGTAGGAATGGATGAACGCCATCAGGTCATGGTTCAGACCGTCAAAACCGGGCTCTCCGGACCGGGGTTTGCTGACGCCGAAAACGTTCATACTCGTTGCCGGCGCGCCATTGTTCGGTATGTGATGAACCGTCAAGATGGCCGCGCTTTTTTCGCCAGTGGAGGCGTCATCCACATGGATCGCATAGGCGTAAACCGATTGGTTT
>DOIU01000046.1 GCA_003511825.1 Gammaproteobacteria bacterium
CACTTGGCGACGCAGCGGCCATGCCCGTGCAGAGCTTCCTCAAGCACTACCGACACGAGTTTGAATACTACATCACGCACCAACGCAGTTTGGTCGGTGAGAAACTGGGGGCTGTTGCCTGAGCGCTGACACCGATATGAGCGACGATCTGATCACAATCACTGTTGATGGCCGCGAACTCAGCGCGAGCAAAGGGCAAATGTTGATCGAAGTCACCGATCAGGCCGGCATCGATATCCCACGGTTTTGCTACCACAAAAAGCTCTCCATCGCGGCCAATTGTCGGATGTGCTTGGTGGAGGTTGAGAAAGCGCCCAAACCGTTACCGGCGTGTGCAACGCCTGTGATGCCTGACATGGTGGTCCATACCCGCTCTGAGCTGGCGCGATCCGCACAGAAAGGCACGATGGAGTTTCTCCTGATCAATCATCCCTTGGATTGTCCGATTTGTGACCAAGGCGGGGAGTGTGAACTGCAAGACGTTGCCTTGGGCTACGGTGAAAGCTCCTCAGCTTACACCGAGGGCAAACGCGTCGTGATCGATAAATACCTTGGGCCGCTGATTTCCACCGAAATGACACGCTGTATTCATTGTACGCGTTGCGTCCGTTTTGGTGAGGAGATCGCCGGCTTGCGTGAACTCGGGGCCACGGGTCGGGGAGAGAATGTGCGTATCGGCACGTATATCGAGAAGAGCGTTGTCTCAGAAGTCTCGGGTAATGTCATCGACATTTGTCCCGTCGGCGCGTTGACAGCCAAACCGTCTCGATTTACTGCCCGTGCCTGGGAGCTGTCGCAACACGCAGGCATATCGCCACACGATTGTTTAGGGAGCAATGTATTCATTCATACCGAGAAGGGTACAGTGAACCGCGTTGTGCCTCGCGAGAATGAGCAAATCAATGAAGTGTGGATTGCAGACAGAGATCGATTTTCCTACCAAGGGCTTAACAGCGCCGATCGGCTAGTGGTGCCGAAACTGCGCGTTGACGGCGAACTGGTTGATACCGACTGGGACACGGCCTTGCAGTTTGTGGCAAAAAGGCTGACCAAG
Source organism: Gammaproteobacteria bacterium (assembly GCA_003511825.1). Taxonomy (GTDB): domain Bacteria; phylum Pseudomonadota; class Gammaproteobacteria; order Granulosicoccales; family Granulosicoccaceae; genus UBA7957. The sequence goes on from DOIU01000046.1 coordinate 1,055, forward strand.
GCGCAGGATCAGCTAGCCACGCTGGTGTCGCCCTATGCGACCTTAGAAGAGATGTTCCTTGCGCAAAAGCTGACCCGAGCGTTAGGGGCCTGTGATATTGATCACCGCCTCGGCCAACAGGACTTCTCCGATCAAGCGCGCGCACCGGTGATGCCATGGTTGGGTATGGATATCCCAGCATTGGAGTCACTGGATGCCGTATTGCTCATCGGTGCCAATGTTCGCAAGGAGCAACCTTTGGCCGCTTTGCGTCTGCGCAAAGTCGCGATGAATGGCGGTAGCGTCAGCTTAATGAATACCAGTAAAGCCCCTGTTCATTTCGATCCGCTTGAGAATCTGTCGTTGGCACCGCCGCAAATGTTGCCGGCCCTTGCCAGTCTCGCGCACGAGGCAGGTGTGGATGGCGAGGTGCTCATGAACATCGCGCAAGACAGTGATGACGCCTATGCCCGGATCGCAGCGTCCTTGTCCAAAAGCGAGCACAGCGCAATTGTCCTGGGTAGCCAGGCGGTCACCTCGCCAGAGTTTGCCGCGATTCGTGCGTTGGCGGCTGCTATCGCAACGGCAACTGGGTCGGTCTTGGCGTATTTGCCTGAAGCGGGCAACACCTGCGGTGCCTGGTTAAGTGGCTGTGTGCCGCATCGTGGCCCTGGAGGTGAAGCACTCGAGTCTGTCGGCCGCGATGCGCATGCGCTGCTCTCAACGGCGAGCGATACGTTGTTGTTGTTGAATGTTGAACCCGAGCTGGATGCCGCCGATCCCTCTGCGGTGACTGCCGCGCTAGAAGACAGTGGTGCGGTGATCGCCATCAGTAGCTACTTAGGGGGAAGTGTCGCGACGCATGCGGATGTGGTCTTGCCCTTGGGCGTGTTCACTGAGACCGCCGGAACCTATGTGAACGCCAGTGGTCGTTGGCAATTTACCAAGGGCGTCCCCGAGCCGTTAGGCCAGGCGCGGCCTGGGTGGAAAATCATGGCAGCACTCGGAGCGCTGTGTGACTTAGAAGGGTTTGAGTACGCTTCGGTGACAGCAGTCAGTGCTGAGCTCCAGCAGTTGTGCCAAGACGTCCAATTGGACAATAGCTATACGGTGCCGGGTGCGGTTGAGGTGCGTCCCAATGGCGCCACGCTCTACCTGATTGGAGAAAATACCCTGTATTCCGGTGACCCGGTCGTACGTCGCGCAACGGCACTGCAGAAAACCCGCGATGCACGGGTGAATGCCCGCGTAGGAGCAGAGACCGCCAGGCGATTCGGTCTTGCGGAGGGTGATCGCGTCAGCTTGCGGTATAACGGAACGGGGAGTGCGGAACTACCCGTCGTGCTGGATGATGCCATTCCCGATCAGTGTGTCTGGGTGCCGCGAGGGGTCTCTGAAAGCGCAAACTTGGGTCCTTTGAATGCACCGATCGACATGGAAAAGGTGTAGCTGCCGATGTGGGATGATCTGCTGTACCTCATCACGGTGGTCGGGAAAATCCTGTTGGTGGTATTGCCACTGCTGATTGCGGTTGCGTACCTGACGTACGCCGAGCGCAAGGTGATCGGGTATATGCATGTCCGAATCGGGCCCAACCGGGTCGGGTTCAAAGGGCTGCTACAACCCTTCGCTGACATGTTCAAGTTGATGACCAAAGAGATCATCATCCCCGATAATTCGTCCCGGTTTCTGTTCTTTATTGCACCTGTGCTGGCGTTGGCACCGGCCTTAGCGGCATGGGCGGTTATCCCGTTTGCTGAAGGTTGGGCTGTCACTGAGATTAACGCGGGACTGCTTTACATACTCGCCATGACGTCCATGGGGGTGTACGGCGTCATCATTGCCGGCTGGGCCTCCAATTCCAAGTATGCCTTCCTGGGTGCGATGCGGTCGGCAGCGCAGATTGTCTCCTATGAGATTGCGATGGGATTTGCCCTGGTGGGCGTGCTGATGGTAAGTGGCAGCCTCAGTCTCAGCGACATTATCGCGGCGCAATCCGGGGGTGTTTTTCACTGGTTCATGGTGCCGCTGTTTCCTCTGTTTGTGGTGTACTTTATCGCCGGTGTGGCGGAGACGAATCGCGCCCCTTTTGATGTTGCCGAAGGCGAGTCTGAGATCGTGGCGGGATTCCATGTGGACTATTCGGGGATGGCTTTCGCGGTATTCTTTTTGGCGGAATACGCGAATATGATCATGATCGCAGCGCTAGCGGTCATTATGTTTCTCGGGGGATGGATGTCTCCGATTGCGGGTGTTGCAGACGGTGCACATTGGTTCTTTGCGAAAGTCTCGTTCATGTTGCTGTTCTTCTTGTGGTTTCGCGCGACGTTTCCGCGTTACCGCTATGACCAGATCATGCGTCTTGGCTGGAAGGTGTTTATTCCAGTCACGATTGTTTGGATTGCGGTCGTGGGTGTGGCCGTGTTTTTTAATGTTGAACCTTGGTTCGCCTTGAGAGAAGCGGGGTAAAAATGCAATGAGTGGCCTGTTAAAAGACTATGTCAAGAGTTTTTCGTTGCTCGAATTGTTGCAGGGGATGCGTGTCACCGGGCGATATTTGTTTGAGCGCAAGCTCACTGTCCAGTACCCCGAGCAAAAAACGCCGCAGTCGCCGCGATTCAGGGGGTTGCACGCGCTGCGAAGATACCCCAATGGGGAGGAGCGTTGCATCGCCTGCAAACTGTGCGAGGCTGTGTGCCCAGCCTTGGCCATTACCATTGAGTCAGAGGAGCGCGACGACGGCACTCGACGCACCACCCGTTACGACATCGATTTGTTCAAGTGCATTTTCTGCGGTTTTTGTGAAGAGGCTTGTCCAGTCGACTCTATTGTCGAAACACGCATCTTTGAATACCACTTTGAACAGCGAGGCGAACAGATCATGACCAAGGACAAGTTACTGGCGATCGGTGATAAGTACGAAACACAGATCGCGGCTGATCGCGCCGCCGATGCAAAGTATCGCTAGGTGCCGAATACGTGACGTTTCAGCTCTTTGTCTTTTTGGTTTTCGCGCTCACCTTACTCGGTGCCGCGACCGCCGTGATCACGGTGCGCAATCCCGTGAATGCGGCGTTGTTTCTGGTGCTGGCGTTTTTCAGCAGTGCCGGGATCTGGTTGCTGCTGGAGGCGGAGTTCCTGGCGATCACGTTGGTGCTGGTGTATGTCGGCGCGGTGATGGTGCTGTTTTTGTTTGTGGTGATGATGCTGGACATTAACCTGGCACCCATCACCGAAGGCTTTGCATCTTATCTGCCCGTGGCGGTGGGGGTGGGCCTCATTATGTCGGTCGAATTGATTCTGGTGCTGAGCCGCGATTTCTTTTCGGCCGAGCAGTTTCCGCAACCGACCCCCAAACCTGCGGACCACAGCAACACGGAAGTCCTGGGCGAACTCATTTACACCGAATACCTGTATCCCTTTGAGATTGCCGCAGTGATTTTGCTGGTCGCCATTGTTGCCGCGATCAGTCTCACAATGCGCAAGCGCCCGCAAACCAAGTACCAAGATCCGTCGGAACAGATCAAGGTGAGCAAGGCTGACCGCTTGCGGGTGGTGTCCATGGATGCCGAGGAGAAGCCATGATCCCCTTGTCTTATTACCTGGTGGTTGGCGGCTTGCTGTTTGCGCTCAGCGTGACGGGCATCTTCCTGAATCGCAAAAACGTGATTATTTTGCTCATGTGCGTGGAGTTGATGCTACTGGCGGTGAACATGAACTTCGTGGCGTTTTCTCATTTTCTGGAAAACGCTGTCGGCCAGGTCTTTGTGTTCTTCATTCTCACCGTCGCGGCGGCGGAAGCCGCCATTGGTCTGGCGATTTTGGTGCTGTTGTTTCGTAACCGGGGCACGATTAATGTCACCGAGCTCGACGAGCTCAAGGGCTGAATGTGAAGACGGTCTATATCCTCATCCCTCTGGCACCGCTGATCGGTGCAATCCTGGCGGGTTTCTTTGGTCGGCGACTGGGGCGCGTGAATGCCCATCGGGTGACGATCGCCGGTGTCGCTGTTGCGTTTATTCTCTCCTTGGTATCACTCAAACACATCGCGTTTGACGGCGCGCCACCGTTCGATGAAACGATCTATACCTGGATGGTCAGCGGCGGCATCACCTTTGAAGTCGGCTTTCTGGTCGACAAGCTCACGGTATTGATGATGTGTGTGGTGACCTCGGTGTCGCTGATGGTGCATGTCTACACCATCGGGTATATGCACGACGATCCGGGTTACCAGCGCTTCTTTGCCTACATCTCGTTGTTTACGTTTTCGATGCTGATGTTGGTGATGGCGAACAACTTCATGCAGCTTTTCTTTGGTTGGGAAGCGGTTGGCCTGGTGTCGTATTTACTGATCGGATTTTGGTATACGCGTGACACCGCGATCTTTGCCAATCTCAAGGCGTTTCTGGTCAACCGGGTTGGCGATTTTGGGTTTCTGCTCGGTATTGCCGCAATCTATATGCACGCGGGCAGCTTGAATTACGCTGAGGTGTTTGCGCAGGCCCCCGCGCTTGCGCAGACATCGGTGACCGTGATTCCTGGTGTCGAGTGGGCGCTGTTATCGATGACCTGCATTTTGCTGTTTATCGGCGCCATGGGGAAGTCGGCACAAATGCCCTTACACGTGTGGCTGCCCGACTCGATGGAAGGGCCAACGCCGATCTCGGCCTTGATACACGCCGCGACTATGGTGACGGCGGGCATTTTTATGGTTGCGCGCATGTCGCCGCTGTTCGAGTTGAGTGAGACGGCGTTGAGTTTTGTCCTCGTGATCGGGTCACTGACGGCGTTTTTGATGGGGCTGATTGGCATTGTCCAGCACGATATTAAGCGCGTGGTGGCGTATTCCACCTTATCGCAGCTCGGTTACATGACGGTCGCGCTGGGTGTGTCGGCGTATTCGGCGGCCATTTTCCATCTGATGACGCATGCGTTTTTTAAAGCCCTGCTGTTTCTGGCGGCAGGATCGGTGATTATCGCGCTGCACCACGAGCAAGACATGCGCAAAATGGGTGGTTTGCGTAAATACATGCCCGTCACTTATTGGGTGTCATTGATTGGCTCTCTGGCATTGATTGGTTTTCCGGGAACGTCCGGGTTTTACTCCAAAGACACCATCATTGAAGCCGTGCACGCATCGACGCTGCCCGCAGCATCTTGGCTGGCCTATCCTGCGGTACTCGGTGGCGTGTTTGTGACGGCGTTTTACTCGTTCAGGATGTTTTTTCTGGTGTTTCATGGCGAGACGCGGATGGATGCGCACACGCGCGAGCATTGCCACGAGTCGCCCAAAGTGGTCACCTATCCGCTGATTGCCTTAGCCGTCCCGTCACTGGTGATTGGGGCGATGACGATCGGCCCAGTGGTGTTTGGTAACTACTTCGCTGACGTCATCACCGTGGCGCCGGAACACGACGTCATCGCCGAGGTTGGCAGCCATTATCACGGGCCTTGGGCTTTTGTGCTGCATGCTTTGCATGCGCCGGCAGTCTACTTGGCGGCACTCGGCGTGCTGATGGCGTGGTTCATTTACTTACAGCGCCCCTCTATTGCGCAGAGCGTGCAAGCCAGCGTGCCATGGTTGCATCGTATGTTGGACAATAAATTTGGTTTTGATGACTTTAACCAGAAAGTGTTCGCTGGCGGCGCGCGCGCGTTAGGCCAGCTGCTGTGGCAGCGGGGCGACAGACAGGTGATTGATGGCAGCTTGGTGAACGGATCTGCCAACGGTATCGGTGTGATTGCCGCCGTTACGCGTCTGTTGCAAACAGGGTATCTCTACCACTACGCCTTTGCGATGATTTTGGGTGTGTTGGCCTTATTGACTTGGTTCGTCCTGGTCTGATCATTATTGGTTACGAGAGCGAGAGGACGTGGAAACGCATTTATTACACGCTGAATGGCCCTTATTGAGTTTGCTGATAGGGTTGCCCCTGTTGGGCGGGGTGGCTGTGTTCATGGTCGGTGACGCGCGGGCGAGACCCATTGCCTTGGGCGTCGCTGTTGTGACCTTCGTGTTCAGCCTGGGTTTGTACACAGGCTTTGAGATGGACACAGCGGCGATGCAGTTTGTCGAGCGTGTGCCGTGGTTGCCAGAATTCGGCGTTGAGTACTTTCTCGGTATTGACGGTATTTCCCTCCCTCTGATTATTCTCACAGCCTTTATCAACATCATTGTCGTGATGTCTGCCTGGGAAGTGATCAAAGACAGGCCAGCCTTGTATATGGGGGCCTTTCAGATGATGACGGGGCTGATGATCGGGGTATTCTCAGCGCTTGATGCTATTTTGTTCTATGTGTTTTGGGAGGCAACCCTCATCCCGATGTTCTTGATCATTGGGATCTGGGGCGGCCCGAATCGCGTCTATGCCACGATCAAGTTCTTTCTCTATACGTTTTTGGGGTCGGTGTTTATGCTGGTGGCACTGGTCTACCTGTATTTTCAGACATCGACCTTTTCAATCGTGCAGTTACATGACGTGGTCCTGAACAGTACTCAACAATTCTGGATTTTCTTGGCATTTCTGTTGGCCTTTGCCGTCAAAATACCCATGTGGCCAGTACATACCTGGTTACCCGATGCGCACGTAGAAGCACCGACCGCGGGGTCGGCGGTGTTGGCGGCGATCATGTTAAAAATGGGCGGCTACGGCTTCCTGC
>DOIU01000271.1 GCA_003511825.1 Gammaproteobacteria bacterium
ATGTTCCTGGTGGATTCCACCCAACCTTCCGACTTTGTTTACAACGGCACACACGGTCGCCAGGTCTCTATTCATTTGCCTCGCAACGAGATGGTGCATCGCTTTGGCGAGGCTTGCACCGGTGGTGTCGCCTTTAGCCGCAATGACCCGTTGTTTGTCGCCATGCGCGCCGTGTTGGCCAAACTGTTTACCGAGGGAGCCGGTGCAGAGCCGCAGTTGTCCGAGGCACTGCTCAGTCTGATGGGGGCCTGGTTTCACTGCTTGGAACAACAGACCGGCAAATCCACTCGCGTCGCGAACGCGGTCTTATCTCGCGCATTAGTCCTCATTGATCGACACAGTGACGACCCTGCATTCGGCCCCACTGAACTGGCTGCGCAACTGCAAGTCTCTCCGCGGACGCTACAGCGTCACTTCAATCAGCTCGGCGAAACCGCGTCACGTCAATTGCTGGCAGTGCGGTTGGACAATGCGCGCGCCCGTCTTGACGCCCTTGGCGGTGGCGCCGAGAGCGTCTCCAGCATCGCCTTTGGCGCCGGCTTCAATGACCTCTCATACTTCTACCGCTGCTTTCGCGAACGATTCGGCGAAGCACCCGGGCGTCTGCGCAAACCCTGACGCTCAGAGACAAACCGGCTGTAGGCCCTGTCCAAGATAGGCGCCAAGGGTTTTCAGATACTCCAGAGATAGGGTCGCGAAACAGCAACCCACTCACTGGAGGATCCCGTCAATGACACCATTCGACATGACGATTAATGGCGCCCCCGCTGCAACGGCGGCGCATTTCAATGTGCTCAACCCCTCAACCGGCGAGGTGGCGGGACAAGCGCCCAATGCGTCCCTCGCCGATTTGGACGCCGCGGTCACGGCCGCTGCCGCCGCCTTCCCAGCATGGTCCAGCCAAAGCGATGCCGAACTGCAAGCGGCCTGCGATGCGGTCACCGCTAAACTCAACGCCCATGCCGAGGAGTTGGCGCAGATTGTCACCGCTGAGCAGGGCAAACCACTCAATGGCCTCGGCTCACGCTGGGAACTGGGCGCCGCCGGTGCATGGGCTGCGCACACCACGTCGCTGAACTTGCCGGTAAAGGTGCTGCAGGACAACGACGAAGGCCGAGTGGAGCAGCACCGCCGACCACTCGGCGTGGTGGGCTCGATCACACCGTGGAATTTTCCGGTCATGATCGCCGTTTGGCACGTGCTGCCGGCCCTGAGAACCGGCAATACCGTGGTCATTAAACCTTCGCCGCTGACGCCACTGTCCACACTGCGTATGGTTAAGCTCCTGAATGAGGTCTTGCCTCCCGGTGTGCTCAATGTGGTAACCAGCGACGACCAGCTCAGTAATCTGGGCGCGGCCATGGCCGCTCATCAGGATATCCGCAAGATTGTGTTTACCGGCTCGTGCGCCACCGGCCAGAAAGTGATGGCGTCCGCCGCCGAGACGGTCAAGCGCCTCACACTGGAAATGAGCGGCAACGATGCAGGTATCGTCCTGCCCGATGTCGATCCAGACGCCATTGCAGAGGGCTTGTTCTGGGGTGCATTCATTAATAATGGCCAGACTTGCGCCGCGATGAAGCGCTTATACGTTCACGCGGATGTGCACGATGCCGTTTGCGATGCCTTGGTGGCCTTTGCTGCCAATATTCCGGTGGGCGACGGCCTCGATGAGCAGGCGATTCTCGGCCCGATCCAAAACCGTATGCAGTTTGACAAGGTCGCACGACTCGTCGCTGACGCGCGCGAACGCGGCCAGGTACTGCTCGGGGGCGAGCCCGGCGAGGGCTTGTTCTTCCCACCCACGCTTATCGCGGGATTGAACAACGGCGATCCGCTGGTAGACGAAGAACAATTCGGACCCGCCCTACCCATTATCAAATACACCGACCTTGAGGACGCCATCCAAGCGGCGAATGACAGCCCCAATGGCTTGGGGGGCTCGATTTGGTCATCGAACATTGAGGCCGCACGCGCTCTTGCACCTCGACTGGAGTGCGGCTCGGTCTGGATCAACAAACACGGTGCTATTCAACCCAATGCGCCTTTCGGCGGGATGAAATCCTCCGGCATCGGGGTGGAGTTCGCGGATGAAGGTCTCGCCGAATACACCGACATCCAAGTCGTGTTCAGCTAGTCGGCAATTGAGGAAAATACCATGACGATCAAACCTATGCTTTTGGCCGACATCACAGGCCTGTTGTTAATGAACTCGGTGGCAAACGCCCACCCGCTCGGTGGCTTGACCGCAGACGAATACAAGCGCATCAATCAGATCATGCGTGACAGCGGTAGCGCGAATGACAGCACCTTATACCCACTGATTGAGCTGCATGAGCCGGCAAAAGCCGATGTTCGCCGCTGGAAACCGGGCATGTCTCTGGATCGCAAAGCGATGGTGCAATACACCACCGACCAAGGCTTTAGTGAAGCCTTGGTCAATATCAGCACCGGGAAGATTGAAGACACGCAGACGATTCCTAACTCCGGCCAACCGGTGGTGCTGTTTGCCGAGTTTATGGGCGCGCTCGAAGGAGCCTTAGGTCACCCAGACATGGTCGTCGGCCTGGCCAAACGCGGCCTGAAGCCCGACGGCGTATTTTGCCTGCCGCTCACTGCGGGTAATTTCTTTACCGATGAGTTCAAAGACTCGCGCCTGATGAAAGTCCCGTGCTATCAGAACCCGACCGGATCAAACTTCTACGCCAAACCCATTGAAGGTCTGTTTGCACTGTACGACATTGGCGACCGCAAGGTTGTTAAAGTGATCGATACGGGCGCGGTTCCGCTGCCGCAAGACGCCTGGGGCTATACCGAAGGCGAAGTCGCCAAGCGCATGCCGCTGCGCCCAAAAACCAATCCTGCTCGCCTGGTGCAAACCGGAAAGCCCAATTACACCCTCGATGGCAGTCAGGTGACTTGGGATATCTGGCGCTTTAACTTTCGCGTGGACAAACGACCAGGACTGGTGATTTCTAACTTGGACGTCAATGACCAAGGCACATGGCGATCAGTCATTTACCAGGCGCATTTGTCCGAGGTATTTGTGCCTTATATGGACCCGACCGAAGGCTGGTATTGGCGCACCTATATGGACAGCGGCGAGTACGGTTTCGGCCTGTTTCTGACGCCGTTACGTGCGGGGGTTGATTGCCCGAGTTACGCGACCTTTCTGCCCGCTGTCATTGCCGATGACGAAGGCAACCCGCTGGAAATCCCCGATGCCATCTGCATCTTTGAGCGCGACATCGGTGATCCCGCCTGGCGACACTTTGAAATTTTTGCGCAAACTCCCGAGCAATTCGTCCCTGCCGAGGGTCGACCAGAAACCGAGCTGGTCGTGCGTACCGCCTCCGAAGTGGGCAACTACGACTACTTGATCGATTACCGCCTGAAGCAAGACGGGCAGATCTTTATCAAGGTCGGGGCATCCGGCCTGGATGCGGTCAAAGGCGCAGCGGCCACCTCCATGGATGACCCGACTGCCGCCGAAGAGACGCAATACGGCACATTGATCGCACCCAACCTAGTGGCGGCGAACCACGATCACTACTTCAACTTCCGTATCGATTTTGATATCGACCAACCCATCAATCATATCGGCGCGATGAAAATCGTCCCCGCCGAAGCGCCAGCAGACAGCCCACGACGCTCGCTGTGGAAAGTCCAGATGGACATGCCAGACTCAGAGCTCGATGCGCGCTACACCTTCAGCGCGTTTGACCCCAAGCATTTCCACATTGCCAACCCCAAGCGAAAAGGCTATCTCGGGCATGAACCCGGCTGGATGATTCACCACGGTTCTGTGGCTTACGGCCCCTATGATTTCAAGCATGATCCGCCGTTCAAGCGCAACGCCTACATCGAATACAGCCTGTGGAATACCGTGTACGACCCAGCACAACGCTACGCCGGCGGTAAGTACGCGATGCAAAGCGACGGCAGTGACACCTTGGCCGAATGGGTCAAAGCAGATCGTCCGCTGATGGGACAAGACGTGGTGACTTGGTTCTCCGCCGGCTTCCACCATGTACCGCGCATGGAAGACTGGCCGGTGATGTCCACCGAATGGAAAACGGTGCACATCATGCCGTACAACTTCTTTGCACATAATCCTGCGCTAACCATTCGCACACCGTAAGCAGAGCGCCGGGGGCAATCGCCCCCGGCTTGCAAATTCGCGCGCACGCCCTCCCTGCCATACCGGCAAACTTTTTGTCTGATATCAAACGCTCTTGACCGTTTAGCGCGTATAATGCGCCTTGTGAATAGACACGTAAAAATGGCGCGAATCATTGCGCCGTTCTTGCTCCATTGGCAGCGACGGTACCTCTGACGACGATCTGCGCAACCCGGCAGACAACGAATAACAGAGACTTAAGTGAGCGCTGGCGGATACCGGCAACCGACGTAGCCCGACAACCCTTTGACCAAACCCAGCAGTTAGGAATGCATCATGGAAATCGAGCTGAAGGAAATACGAGACTTTGTCGCGCTGATACCACCGTTTGACCAACTGCCAACCGGCGTTGTGAGCGATATCGTCAGCAAAATCAGTGTCCAATACCTACGCGACGGCGGTTCTTTGCCCATAGACGGGCAAGAAACTGAGCAGCTCTACATCGTGCGCAAAGGGATATTGGCGCTGCGCTCCAGTGATAACCAACTGATGGGCAAACTCGGTGAGGGCGACATCTGCACGTTCTTTTGCACCAACAACGCACAAATTGAATACAGCGCAGAAGCAGAAGAGGACTCGCTGCTGTACGGCATCCCTTGCCTTGAACTGACCGATGTCGTCAAAGACTACCCGGGCATTGTCATCTCCTTCATCCAAAACTCTGCCGCTGAACGCTTAAAAACCGCGGTGGATTCCATGCAGGAAAATGCTCACGCGGCATCATCACTCATGTACACCTCCGTGGTGGACATCATGGCATCGCCTGTCATGACGATTACCGAAGACACCAGCATCTCCGGTGCTGCGCGTGTCATGACCGACAAGGCGGTGTCTTGTTTGGTGATTGAGAATGCCGATGGCGTGGCCGGCATGCTCACGATAAAAGACATTGCCAAGCGTTGTGTGGCGGCCCAAATCCCCACCGATAATCCGGTCAGTGACATCATGACGCGCGATCTCATCACCATCAGCAGTGAGACCTTCGCCTATGATGCCTTGATGATCATGACGCGAGAGAGTATCCGTCACCTGCCCGTCCTCGAAAACGGCGAGATCAAGGGCATCGTTACCTCGGGTGACCTCATCCGACAAGAAGGACGAAACTCAGCTTACCTAACCGCAGCCATCAAGAAAGCCAAGTCTATCGACACCCTGGTCTCAAGCAGTGAAGCCGTGCCGCAGCTGCAATTACAGCTGGTGAATATGGGCGCCACCGCCGACCATGTGGGCAAGGGTGTGACAGCCATTACCAGTGCTATCAGTCGGCGACTGATTGATATGGCCATGGATAAGCTCGGGCCGGCACCCGTGCCATTCGCCTGGGTGGCCGCCGGATCACAAGCGCGACGCGAACAGACGTCGCACACCGATCAAGACAACGGCCTGATCTTACACAACGACGTGCAAGAGAGTGATATGCCCTATTTCGCGGAGCTGGCCAAATTTGTCTGTGACGGGCTTGCAGAATGTGGCTACATTTATTGCCCCGGTAATGTGATGGCAATTAACCCACAGTGGTGCCAACCGCAACGTGTATGGGCACGTTATTTTGACGATTGGATGAGCTCTCCCAAGCCTGAGTCGCTGATGTTCTCAAGCATTTTCTTTGACCTGCGCTCCATCTACGGCGATGCGGCGTTGCTGGATGATATCCGCCGCGACATGCTGGAAACCAGCCAAAAGAGTACCCTGTTCCTCGCGCACCTGACCAACAACGCCCTGAAACTCAAACCGCCCTTGGGGATTATCCGTGATTTTGTACTGATCCACGACGGCAAACACGACGATACCCTCGATCTGAAGCACAACGGCCTAGCCCCGATCGTTGACCTCGCGCGCATCTATGCGCTGGCCGAAGGTGTCACGCCGGTCAATACCATCGAACGGCTGAAGCAGGTGTCAGGCAGCGGCTCACTGAGCACCGACGGCGGTGCCAACCTGCTGGATGCGTTTGAATTCATTGGTTCACTGCGCATACGCCACCAAGCACAACAAATTCGCAACGGGGCCAAAACAGACAATTACATGTCACCCAAGAGCCTGTCACGGCTGGAAAGAGAGCATCTGAAAGACGCATTCAAAGTCATACAAAGCATGCAGAGCAGTTTAGAACGAAAGTTCAGAGCTTAGGAGCTCGCCTGACTCGTGATTGATTTCTTCTCCAAAAATCCAAACACGCGACGCAAAAAGCTGCTTCGAACCACGCCACCCGGCCCTCTGCGAGATTTCCTCGCAGAGCCGTTTCCGGAAAAAGACACCTCACTGGCTGATGCGCCGATTCTCGCGCTGGACTTTGAAACCACAGGCTTGGACCCCAAGCAAGACCACATCCTCAGCATTGGGTTTGTCAAAATTGATCGCATGGGCATTCAGCTTGGCAGTGCGCGCCACGCCATTGTCCAGAGTGCACCTGATCTCAAGCCCGATAATGTGGTGCTGCACCAAATCACTGACAACGAGAAAAATGCAGGCATCTCGCTGGAAGCAGCGATGGAGATGCTGCTGGAAAACCTTCGCGGGCGAATTCTGTTGGCGCATTTTGCGCACGTTGAAACGCAGTTTTTTTATGAAGCCTGCCGCAACTTGTACGGCAAGGTACCCCTACTTCCCGTCATCGATACCCTGGAAATAGCCATTCGCCAACAAATGCATACGCCTGGGCACACCTCGGCGGAGAGTGTTCGGCTATTCAATTTGCGGCGACAATTTGAGCTGCCAGAGTATGCCGCGCACAATGCACTGCTCGATGCGCTTTCTGCGGCTGAGTTGTTTCTGGCGCTGAGCTACCGGCTTCCCAAAGACCCCAACACCTCACTGCGCAAGCTATACCGGGAAGCTGCGCGCGCGATCAATCCGGGCGTCAAGCCACAGAGCGATTACCTCTGGCGTTTTACGTAGAGAGTGTCTGCCAACAAAAATACCAATGTGGCCCGCTCTCACACGGTGATGCATGTACTCCGAATGCGGCATCAAGGGCGCCAGGGCCACAGAACTGGATTCAGGCACGATGTGATCATGGTTTGCAGTGATGTTGAGTACCGGCATACGTAAGTTCTGCAAAGACACCAGGGTGTCACCCAGCTCAAGCTCGCCTTTTATCAAACGGTTCTGTTGATAGAGCCAGCGAATAAACTGACAAAAAAAGGTCGCCGGCTGGTCCGGTGTATCTGACAACCAACGCTCCATGAGAATAAAATTGTCGAGCAAGTACTGGCTATCGCCATCTGCAGACTGATACACCAAGTCAATGTACTTGCGCACGCTGTTGGTCAGCGGTTTCAGCCCCTGAAAAACCGTGTGGATATAGCTTCCGGGAATATTCCCCATCACTTGCACAACCGCGTCTACATCAATGTGTTGCACCCAATTGCTGAGCAGGGAATCTGGTGTTTTAAAATCAACCGGGGTCACCATGCACACCAGCGCGTTCACCTTTTGCGGGTTCAGCGCGGCGTAGCACACCGCAAGCGTGCCGCCCTGGCAGACGCCTAACAGATTGAGACTGTCACGCTCACTGCAGGTCCGCACCACATCCACGCAACTATCGATATAACGGCAGACGTAGTCCTCCATCGACAACGCGTGATCATCAGCATCGGGGTAACCCCAATCGACCAAATAGACGTCCTCACCCTCTTCTTGCAGGCGCCGGATCATGGAACGGTCTTCTTGCAAATCCAAAATCCAAGGGCGATTGATGAGTGCATACACCACCAATAAGGGTGGTCGCCCCGAGGGTTCGCGATCTGGCAGAGGGCGGTATCGATACAATCGGACCTTATCCACTTGATGAATAAGGTCTCGCGGGGTCGCGCCGCAATGCGCCTGCTGGTAACAACGCAATGCGTCAGACAATTTATCAAGGCCGTGTTGAAAGCGCGTTGAATCGTCACTCATTCGGCACCGTCTGGCCGCCGCGAGGCAGGGGTCAAATCAAGCATTTCATGGACAGCGATGCCGCATTCAACCAACTTTGCAAACTGCACTGAGTAGGTCGGGCCCAAGGCGAACTGGGCAAAGTATTGATCAAACTGCGTTATCCACGCATTTAGCCAAGGCCGCAGGCTCCGCTGATTCACCGCTGCCTCAAAAGCATCTTGGGTTGCACTTAAGCTGTAAGCTGCAATGTCCAAAAACAGCAACTGATGCTCCTTAATGGCTTCAAGATACGCATCGATGCGGCGACGCGCCTCACTGCCAGGGTCTGCCTCCTCTTTACCCAAGAGCACCATCTCGACCAACTCTCGCGA
>DOIU01000515.1 GCA_003511825.1 Gammaproteobacteria bacterium
TGCAAGAAGAGCGCTTCGGCGTCGGGCAGTCGGAACGAGGTGCCGAGGTTGCCTTGTACGTACCAGCGGTCTGATAGAGCATGTTTGCCCGACAGATTCCACACCGTGGAGTCGCGTGATTCACTGGGGCGATTGTTACGTACACCGAGGGCGAGCACCGTGTTCTCAAACAGTTGCGGTGTGCTGCGCACTTGGGCGAACACGGCATTGACTTGTTCTTTCTCGTCGGCGATGCGCCAGACATCGTCTTCCGCGCGGTAGTTCTGCTGATCAAAGCCGACGACGAGATCCGCCTGTGGCGCAACGGCCCATTCCAGCATGGCGTTAAAGCCATAGTCTTTGTACCCCCAGTAGGTGTCGTCGTTAACGACTCGGGTCTCACCCGTGAGGTTGCCGTTGTCATCGAGGACGTTGTAGATGCGGGTGTAGTCCGTGTCCCAGGTGTGGCGATAGGCTTTGAGGAACAACTGCACCCGGTCGTTGACTCGCGTTTCGAACTTGGTCGAGAGCAAGGTCTCGCTGCGCGCGTTGATGGTGTCGTGGTTCAGGCAGGGGCGACCGAAGTCCAAGTCGGCGTCACTGATTTGGTATTGCGCGCTGAGACGGGTGTCAGGGTTGATAGTCCAGGCGTACTTCAGGCCGGCAGTGGTGACGCTGTAGCCGCGTTATTTGTCGGTCGCGCTGGGTTCAATCGCGTCGTCTTCAAAGGGCTGGTGGCCGTCGGCATCGTCGTGCGAGGCGTACAGCACATACTGGTGATCACCGGCTCGGCCACTGACGGCACCGTGAAGATTATAGCCGTCGTTGCTGTGCACACCTGCGCCGACTTCTCCTGCGGTGTCGTCACTGAATTCGCGGGTGATGATGTTGATCACGCCCCCGACGGATTGCGTGCCATAGAAGATGCCCTGGCCGCCCTTAAGCACTTCAATGCGTGCCACCATCTGCGGCGGCAGTGTATCCAAGGGGCTGGTGCTGTTGTACAGACGGTTGGTGATGCGCACGCCGTCAACCAACCAGAGAATGTCTTGATTGCGCGAGCCGTGCAGCGAGGCGTTGAAATAATCAAACGGGCCATGCTTGGGTGAAATGTGCAAGCCCGGAACAAGCGTACGCAAGGCATCGGTGATATCGACAAAGCCGCCTGCGCGGATTTGCTCGGCGCTGATCACTTCCAGCTGATTGCCGTAGTGTTCGAGTGTGAGCGGCACGCTCTCTTCCAGCTGCGACGCTTGGATGTCGAGCTCTTGGAGCTGGGTGTCAGCGGTGGCGGTGGTTGCCGAAACGGCGGTGCAGAGCAGCGCGAGGCTGGGCAGCCTGGCGGTGTGGCGGTACGGAAAAAACATCATGAGTCCCCTGAATACAGTCGCGATCAGCAGTAGCAACGCGAACAGGGACAACAGCGCGGCATGCAGGCGGTTCGCTGCAAGCGGCGGCAGAGGTCACTAGAGTCCTGATTCGCGAAGACGAGTGCATACATCATTGGCAGGTCTTCGGACTCAGGAGCGTGGGGACAAGTACCCGGCCTAGGTCGACGGCTTCCCATTCTTACAAACAGTGCCTGGGTGCATGGCACCCGTGTCGACGTCGTTCTCCAATACCGCTGCGCGTCAGTTCCGGACTCTCACCGGATTCCCTTTTCAGGAGCTTGCGTGCTGCAAGCCCACACCAATGGCGGGCAAGAGTAGCGAATGGCCCCGCACCGCGCAAGGATTTTTTGACGCCTTGCAGCAAGGTCGGGCTGGGCTTGTTTCTGGGCGTGGGATTGTATAGGGTGACGTGGACAATGACTGAGGGAAGCCGTCGTGTATCACCGAATCGCTATCATTGGCAGCGCGGGTGCGTTGGGGTCAGCCTTGTTACACGAGCTGGTCGCGTCGCACCCCGATGCTGAGATCCATGCCTTTGCGCGACAGCCGTCGGGAGTATCGTCAGGGCAGGTGCACTGCCACGCCATTGACTACAATGACGAAGCCAGCTTTGCGCGCGCGGCAGTGGTGGCCTCCGCCAACGGGCCCTTGTATTTGATCATCGTGGCCACTGGGCTGCTGCACCAGGGCGATATCATGCCAGAGAAGGCCTTGCGCGATATCAGTGCCGACAAATTGCACGCCTTAT
The DNA here is from genome assembly GCA_003511825.1 of Gammaproteobacteria bacterium. GTDB lineage: Bacteria > Pseudomonadota > Gammaproteobacteria > Granulosicoccales > Granulosicoccaceae > UBA7957. The sequence goes on from DOIU01000515.1 coordinate 2,119, forward strand.
TTGCAGCCAATGCCGTGGTACCGGCCTTGGCCACCAAACACTTTCTGCCCCATATTCCCAAAGACAAGCGCGCGGTGTTTGCTGCCTTTTCGGCGCGCGTCGGCAGTATTTCAGACAACCGCCTGGGCGGCTGGTATGCCTATCGCGCGTCCAAAGCTGCCCTGAATATGCTGATCAAAACCGCCGCGATTGAGGTCCGTCGACGGCACAAAGCGGCCGTGGTGGTGGGCCTGCATCCCGGCACGGTCGACAGCGCCCTCTCAAAACCGTTTCAGGCCAATGTGCCCCCGCAAAATCTGTTTTCGCCCGACTATTCGGCGCGTGCCTTATTAGATGTCTTGGCGGGACTGAGCGCCGATGATTCGGGCAAGTGTTTCGCCTTCGACGGCGAAGAAATACTGCCATAACCGGACCTTGTTTAAACTTCGCTTCACATTATTTGAAGTATCAGGATGACCTCGATAGTCTTGAACGGCCGATCACGCCTCGGGCTGAGTCGATCATACTGCAAGAGGCTGTCTACACATTCATGAAAAACAATAGGTTAGTTGAGCTGGACAGCTTACGAGGGATTGCTGCGCTGGCCGTCGTCTTGTTTCATTATCTGTTCCGGTATGACCAGATCTACGGGCATGCTTTTGATGTGTCGGCGTTGCTCGAATACGGCTATTACGGCGTCCATCTGTTTTTTATCATCAGTGGGTTTGTCATCTACTGGACACTTTCTCGCTGCAAGACATCGCTGGATTTTATCTGGTCCCGTTTCACGCGGTTATACCCGGTGTTTTGGGCTGCGCTCTTGACCACCTATTTCGTCACGCTCGTGTTTGCGCTGCCAGGGCGCGAGCCTGAATGGCTGACTCTGGTCGCCAACTTTTTTATGTTCCATGAGTACTTCGGCTTTCCACACGTGGACGGCGTGTACTGGACGCTGTCGATTGAGTTGGCGTTTTACTTTTGGATGGTGACCATTTATTCGCTCGGGCAAACCAAGCACATTGACCAGATTTTGATCGTCTGGGTCGGGGCGTGCGTGCTCTTGGATGTCTTGGCGATCTCGCTGTCCTTCCGGGTGGAGAGCTTTCTCATCGTCCATTACATCGAGTTTTTCGCCATCGGTGTGTGCTTTTATAAGTACAAGCATATGTCAACCTCGTGGTGGACCCACGCCTTACTCGCCGTCTGTGCCTTGTCGTTGTTTGCCTCGTATCCGCTGGTGCCCGCGTTGATGTTCGCCGGCTTTATGCTGGTGCTTGCGCTGATCGTCGTGGATCGGGCGGCGCTACTGAGGAATCGGGTACTGGTGTACTTCGGGGCGATTTCGTATGCGCTTTACCTGATCCATCAAAACGTCGGCTACGTGGTCATCTTAAAAATGTACGAGCTGAACGCCAGCCCCATCGTCGGCGTGCTCGTGGCCATCGCGACATCCGTGGGCCTGGCGCACCTGCTGATGACCTGCGTCGAGCGCCCCGCACTGCGTTACCTGAGAGCACGCTACAAAGAGCGCCAAGCCGTGCAAGGCGTTTGGTGAAACTGAACACCCTCACCTGCGCCGTGGCAGCCGTCGCCATAGGCGCTACCGGCTTCTTCGTCGGGCGCGACGCGTCAACGCTGCTGCCGTCTCTCTCATTACAGTTGTATCAGTGGGACAGCGAGGCATCAGACACCTGGCCCAGCCCGTTTGTCCGCGTCGAGATCTCACGAGCCGACAAAACCACCCAGCCCGCGTATTACCTCAGCGCACCCCAGGGCGACCCAAAACCCCTCGTCGTCAGCCTGCACACCTGGTCCGGCGACTACACCCAGCACGACCCACTCGCGCCCTTGATCCAGCAAGCCGGCTGGAACTACATCCACCCGAACGCCCAAGGCCCCAACAATACCCCCAACGCCTGTCTGAGTGACCGCGTCATCCACGACATCGACGACGCCATCCAATTCGCCCTCGACCAAGGCCACGTCGACGCAAAAAACATCTTCGTCGTCGGCGCCTCCGGCGGCGGCTACACCGCACTCGGCGCCTACCTGCGATCGCGCCACACCGTCCGCGCCTATCTCGCCTGGGTGCCCATCAGCAACTTGCTAGCCTGGTTCCACCAAGCGCCTTACCACAACGAGCAATACGCCAACGATATCCTCGCCTGCACAGACAGCCGCAACGGCACCCTGAACGAAGATGAAGCCAAGCGTCGCTCCCCGCTGTATTGGCCCTTACCCGATAAACTGCCCCAACGGATTGAACTCTACGCCGGCATCGACGACGGCCACACCGGCGCCGTCCCGATCTCTCATACCATCAACTTCTACAACCGCATCGCCGGCGCCCTCGGGCATGACCAGAACCGCGTGACAGAGGCAGCTGCCACCCAGCTACTCACCCGAGCGATAGACCGCACGCTAACCGTCGGTGTGCTTGGGGATCGTGGTGTGTTCTACCAGCAAGATACCGGGCCGGTGTCGCTCTCGATCTTTGACGGCGGGCATGAGCTGTTGCCGGCGTATAGCGTTGCGCGGATGCGGGGGATGGTGGGGGAGTGAGTCCCTGAGAATAGTGACTTGCGGGTTGTTTATAAGTCGTGCTTGAAACTCTCTAAAGTGTTTGTAGGTTTGGATGAAGGTAGCCAAAATCAGCCATCTAACGGGCTGACTACAGCGTTGGCACCTTTTTTCATAACATGGGTGTAGATTTGCGTAGTACGAATATCCTTATGTCCCATCAGTTCCTGAACGGTAC
>DOIU01000516.1 GCA_003511825.1 Gammaproteobacteria bacterium
CTGCCGATATCGTCGGAAACCGCAGGTACCGCTGAATAAGATTGACTGACCATCAGAGCGTTGCTCATAACTCCTCCCGAGTAAATGTCATACCGTGATTTTAGCACTCGCGATCTTTGAGTGCTAATAGCGGAAAAAGTTCGGCAAACTTGATCTCGCCTGAATACAAATTAAGTGATTGAAAATGCTCAGATATGTCCCAGAGTGTCAGTTTGGATGGAATTGTCTGTTATTGCAGGATTTTGGTCATTTGCCAGCGTGCGACCAGCCACGCGCCGACAAGCCCGATTAGCGTTGAACTGCCGAGCAAAATAAGGCTGTATTGTAAGCCAAGTCCTTGAATTTTATAGGTGCTGCCATATAACCCCGAGAGTACCTCGGCCGGTCCACTCAGGCTGGTAACAACGATGCCTACCAGGGCGATCGCCAATACACCCCCCAAAATACCGTAGATGACACCGCTGTAAAGAAAAGGCCGTTGAATTTGTAAGGCTGTTGCGCCAATCAAGCGAGAGACGGTAATTTCATCGCTGCGTCGCAGCATTTCAAGGCGTATCGTATTGCCGATCACGAGCAGAGCAGTCAGCACTAGCAGAATACCGATCAACACGACTGTGCGCGAGAGCAACGCAAGTATTGCGCGTAGCCGTTTCAGCCAGTTGAGGTCGTACTTGACGAGTTCAACCTCCGGATACGCCGACAAGGTTTCAGACAGCAGGCGAATGCGCGATTCGTCGCCATCGTCCTGAGCCATGACTGCGACGATGGCGCCGGGTAGTGGGTTGTCTTCCAGCGTATCCGTCGCGTCGGCCAAGGATGAGTGCTTACGAAACGTCTCAAGTGCCTCGTCGCGCGAGATATAGCGCGTTGATCGGATATCACTGCGCTTTTGAACGTCACCGGCGAGTTCAACGCCCTGCAAGTCACTCACGCGAGGATGCAGATAAAGCGTCAGGCTGTTGGCATCGTCCTGGGAGACGTCGATGCGTTTGAGGTTCACGACCACCAGGCCAAAAACCGCCGGCAACGCCAACGAAATGCCCAGTACGAGCAGTGTCACCAGCGTGGCGATGCGTGCTGTGCCGAGATAATGGAGGCTGTGTTTGATCGCGTAGCCATGATCGGAGTAGGCCAGGCGGCTAAGCAACGGGGTTTTTCCGGTCATGCTGGGTGCTTCATGCGCGGGTGTTCAAAGTCATTGTGAATCAGCTTACCCCCGCGCAGTGACAGCAGTGGAAAGCCCATTTCACGCAGCAGATTCAAATCGTGGGTAGCGATCAGCACCGTAACGCCCACTTGGTTAAAGCGCCGAAACAAATCCATGATTTCCATGCTCATCTCAGGGTCCAGGTTGCCTGTGGGCTCATCGGCGAGCAGTAGCTTGGGGCGATTGACCACAGCGCGCGCAATGCCGACGCGCTGTTGTTCGCCCCCTGAGAGGCTGCATGGATTGTCTTTCTCGCGTGCCAGCAGGCCGACCTTGTCCAGCGCTGCGCGCACGCGACGCTGGATATCTGCATACCCGTAGCCGGCGAACACCAGCGGCAAAGCGACATTGTCAAAGATGTTCCGGTCCAGCAATAGGTGGTGATTCTGAAAGACGATGCCCATACGCTGACGCAAATGCGGCAGGTGCTTTTCTGATAGGCGATTAAGCGGAGCGTCGCCGATCACAATATTGCCGCGAGTAGGTTGCTCCAATGCGGCGGTCAGCTTCAGTAAGGTGCTCTTACCTGCGCCGGAATGACCGGTCAGAAAAGCGATACCACCCTGAGGGATGTGAAAGCTGACACTGTCCAGCGCGCGCGCATCTGGCCCATACTGTTTGCTGACATTAATGAACTCAATCACGTCTGCGTTGAATCCTGTTCGGTGGCTAGCAGGGCGTCGACAAACTCACGCGCCTCGAAGACGCGTAAGTCAGTGACTTTCTCTCCCACGCCAATAAAGCGCAAAGGGATGCCCAGTTTTTCAGCAATCGAAAATACAATGCCGCCCTTAGCTGTGCCGTCGAGCTTGCTCACGACAATGCCGCTCAAGCCCATGGCACTGTGGAACTGCTCGGCTTGGTTGAGCGCGTTTTGGCCCGTACTGCCGTCCAGTACGATTAAGGTTTCATGCGGCGCATCGGCATCGAGCTTACCCAGCACGCGTTTGACCTTCTTCAGCTCATCCATCAAGCCGGCTTGCGTGTGTAAGCGTCCAGCCGTGTCCGCAATCAGGACATCAATATTGCGCGCTTGTGCCGAGGCGAGTGCGTCATAGATGACCGAGGCGGAGTCCGCCCCGCTGCCTTGGGCAATCACGGGAACATCATTGCGCTCACCCCAGGTTTGCAGCTGCTCAACCGCCGCTGCCCGGAATGTATCACCGGCGGCGAGCATCACGGATTTGCCGCCGTCTTTGAGTTGGCGCGCGAGCTTGCCAATCGTGGTGGTTTTACCGGAGCCATTCACGCCGACCACCAGAATCACAAAAGGCGAGGGGCTGTCAGGGATTTCGAGCGGCTGCTCACAGGGGCTGAGAATGTTAAACAACGCTTGGTTCAGGGTATCGCGCAGTGCCTCGGCATCATCGAGTTGCGAACGCGTAATCTTGTCGCTGATGCTGGCCATAATACGCTGCGTTGCATGAACGCCGACGTCCGCCATAATCAGCTCATTTTCCAGCTCTTCCAGCAAGTCATCGTCGATAGCGCGCTTGCCTTGGAAGAGCGTGAGCATGCGTTGCTTGATGCGCGAGCCGGTTTTACCCAATTTGTTGGCCAGGTTTTCAGTTGCTGGCGGCGTCGCGTCGGCCTCGCCAGCGCGCTCTTTTTTGTTTTTTCGGAAACTGAATAAACCCATGTGCTGTCAGACTGCCAACGCGCGAAAAAAATCAGCGCATATCCTATCATTGACCCATGTTTCAAGGAAAACCCAATGACTGTCATGCGGCATAGAATTCTATTACTGCTAGGCGCAATCCTGGCGTTTGGTGCACACGCGGCACCTCAGACAAAAACCCTCGATAATGGCCTGCGCGTCGTCGTCGATGTTGATCATCGGGCACCCGTGGTTGTGCACCAGCTCTGGTACAAAGTGGGCAGCGTGTCGGAGGACAATGGGATCAGCGGCATCTCGCACGTGCTTGAGCATATGATGTTTAAGGGCACAGAAGCGCATCCGTCGGGCGAGTTCTCCGACATTATCGCGCGCAATGGTGGGCGAGAAAATGCTTTCACCAGTCGTGAGTACACCGCGTATTTCCAGCAAATAGGCGTTGATCGGCTTGAGCTGATGATGGAGCTCGAAGCTGATCGGATGCGCAACTTGCAGCTTAACGTCGAAGAGCTGCGCCGGGAGTTGCAAGTCGTGCTCGAGGAGCGCCGCTCGCGCGTGGAGGACCGTCCGCGTTCGCAACTGTTTGAGCACTTTATGGCAACCGCCTACCTGTCGAGTTCAGAGCGACTGCCGGTGATTGGCTGGCCAGAAGATATTAAAGCGCTTGAAGTCGAAGATCTTGAGCAATGGTACGCCCGTTGGTACGCACCGAACAACGCGGTACTCGTCGTTGTAGGGGATGTCGATCCTGAAGCCGTGTTCAAGCTTGCCGAGCAACACTATGGCCCGATCAAGGCTGGTAAGCCGACCACCTTGAAAGCGCGTCCCGAAGTCGCTCAACGCGGTATGCGCCGCATCGAAATGCGGCTCCCCGCGAAGCTGCCGTACTTGGTGATGGGCTTTAAAACGCCCTCGCTAGGCACCTTGGATAATCCCGACGAAGCCTACGCTTTGGAGGTGCTGGCGGGTATTCTCGACGGCGGTGCTAGCGCTCGGTTTACCCGCAATATCGTGCGCGGGCGCAAACTGGCTGCGGGTGCCGGTGTTGGCTACAGCATGGATAAGACCGGCGATGCACTGTTCTTGGTCGATGGCACGCCCTTGCCCGGCACATCCGTCAGTGACTTGGAGGCAGCGTTGTTTGAAGAGCTGGACGCGATCAAGCGTGACGGTGTTGAGGCATCAGAACTGGATCGTGTCAAAGCCCAAGTGATTGCAAACGACGTTTTCCAAAAAGACGCGATGTTTGCTCGGGCGCAAATCATTGGCCGATTGGAAATCATGGGCTTTGGGCATGAGGTCGCCGCTGCCTACGTCGAGCGTATCCAGGCGGTTACTGCCGACCAGGTGCAGGCCGTTGCCCGCAAATACCTGGTGAAAGACCGCTTAACCGTGGGCGTCTTGATACCTGAGAGTCCGCCGGGAGATGCGACTGCGCCCGATGCTTCTGAAGGAGGGCAGAACGATGCGTAAGCTGCTCTTGGTAGGGTTCATCGTCTGTCTCGCCGGTTTGCCTGCGACTGTCTTGGCCGCTGGCAAGGCCTTTCAACACTGGACCACCAGCAACGGTGTGGGCGTGTATTTTTATCCATCGACTACGCTGCCTATGTTGGATGTGCGCATAGTGTATGCCGCAGGCAGCGCGCGTGATGGTGATCAGCTGGGTGTTGCCGCGATGACGTCCGGCCTGATGGGCAGCGGTGCCGGCGGGATGGATGCCAACGCGTTGGCCACCGAGTTTGAACGTGTCGGCGCCCAGTTTGATGCGGGCGCGCTTCGCGATATGGCGTGGGTCACGCTGCGCACCTTGACGCTGGACGGCATGCTGGACCCCGCCATCGACGCGCTCGCGACGGTGCTGGGCAAGCCAGATTTTCCCGAAGATGAGTTAGAGCTGGTGCGCCAACAGTTGTTAACAGGCTTGCAAAATGCTGAGCAAGATCCCGCTGATATTGCAGAAAAAGCTTTTTACAAGGCGGTGTATAGCGATCATCCTTATGGTCGCAGTGCCGAGCGCGAAGATATCCAAGCCTTATCACGCGCGCAGGTTGAAGGGTTTTTCCGGCAATACTATGTCAGTGGAAATGCACGTTTGTCACTGGTAGGGAACTTGGATCGCGCTGCTGCCGAAGCCTTGGCTGAGCGGATTGTACAGCATATGCCCAGCGGTGACCCCGCGCCCGCATTGCCCGCTGTGGCGCCCCTGAAAGAAGCCAAAACCATTCGCATTGCGCATCCTTCTGAGCAGTCCCACATTCTTGTCGGGCAGCCGGGTGTTGCGCGTGGCGCGCCAGAGCACTTTGCGCTGTATATTGCGAACCACGGTTTTGGCGGCAGTGGCTTCGCCTCCACTTTGATGACAGAAGTACGCGTCAAGCGCGGTTTGGTGTACAGCGTCTACAGCTACTTTTCACCGATGCAGCGCAAAGGGCCGTTCATCATCGGCTTGCAGACACGCAACGATCAGGTCGAAGAGGCGCTAGGTGTTGTGCATGACAACCTGACCGCGTTTATCAAGCACGGCCCGACCGAGGAGGCCTATGATGCCAGCATACGCAACATTACCGGTGGGTCCGCGCTGCGCAGTGATACCAATGCCAAGCTTGCACAATACGCATCGCTGATCGGTTTCTACGATTTGCCGCTGGACTATCTGGATCTGTTTAATGATCGCATAACGCAGGTGTCGCGCGAGCAAACCTATGAGGCATTCAAGGCTACGGTTGATGTGAATAAACTGGTGACGGTGATTGTCGGTGGGGAGTCGCGGTAAAGCGCCGTCGCGGCGCCCGCGCGGCAACACGCTGCGTATCATCGGTGGCTCGCTCCGGGGGCGGAAGTTGCGTTTCCCGGATTGCCCTGGATTGCGGCCGACGGCTGATCGCGTGCGCGAGACGCTGTTCAATTGGGTGCAAGCGGATGTCGTCGGCGCGCATTGTCTGGACGCTTTTGCCGGCAGCGGCGCGTTGGGTTTCGAAGCGTTTTCGCGGGGTGCGGACGCGGTGACGATGGTTGAAAAGCAGCCACGTGTCGCTGCGAGCCTACGCCAGGCGTTGACTGAACTGGATGATTCGGAGGTGATACGCATCATCGAGCAGCCGGTAGAGCAGTTCCTCGCCACTGATCCGCAACGCTATGATCTCGTTTTCCTTGATCCGCCGTTTGGCACTGACCTTTACACGCAATCACTCGCGTTACTCGCCACCGGGGCATCACTGCGCCCCGGTGCCAAGATTTACATTGAATGTGCAAGGCATGCCGATGTCTTGACAGCGATTCCGACCAGCTGGCAGCTCCTGCGAGAGAAGACCGCTGGCCAGGTCGAATACCGCCTTTTCCAAGCCCCTTAGAGGACGTTTATTGACAAAAAACGCCTCTTTGGGTCGGGCTTGCGTCTTTTATCAGTAAAAAAATCGAAAAAAAAGCCGTGCCGAATTTGTCTCTTGGGGCAAGTCACGGAGGCATGATGGTTTGTTTAAGCGGCTGATTTTTCGGGTAGATTTTGAATGGCTGGTCGCAGCGCCCTTGACGCGGCGCGTCAATTTGGGCGTTTTTGGTGCGTGAATGCCACACAAACTGCCTCTGATGGAGCGTAGACAGGGGGGCGAGATTCAGGCAATCTGCCGATCTGTTTTATTCCAGGGCCAGGTTATGAAGCTGATTGCCGTCTACCCGGGCACGTTCGACCCCATCACCAATGGTCACCTTGATATTGCCAATCGCGCCAGCCTGATGTTTACCCGCTTGATTGTGGGCATCGCGGCCAGTGAGAAGAAAAACCCGTTATTTCCACTCGAAAAACGCGTCGCCATGGCCGAAGAGGTGCTTGCCCACTTGCCGAACGTCGAGGTGAAGCCTTTTCGTGGTTTGCTGGTGAATAATATGCAGCAGTGGGATTCAACCGTGATAGTTCGTGGTCTGCGCGCAATCTCAGACTTTGAGTATGAAGTGCAGCTCGCGGAAGTGAACAAGCAGCTCGATGCGCGCCTGGAAACCATCTTTATCGCGGCATCCAATAAATACACGTTTTTGTCGTCCAGCATCGTGCGCGATATTGCGGGTAACGCGGGTGATGTGAGCGACTTCGTCCAGCCCTGTGTGTCAAACGCATTTGCTGAAAGATTCAGCTAAAGCGACGCCAACTTGCAGGTGTCTTATACGCGGCATCTATTCGGATTCAGCGCCGATCTGATCGACTAGGGCATGTCGCGCTCTGCAGAGAATGGCAAGCCCTTTTCACGTCAATGCCCGACTATGGTATATTAGCCGTGACTTACACAGGAAAGCGTGCCACGTTTTTCCTGGACAGCCTGTGACTTTTTGGACGGAGTATCATGGCGCTATATATCACCGATGACTGCATCAATTGCGATGTTTGCGAGCCCGAGTGCCCCAACGAGGCCATTCATGAGGGCGACGAGATCTACGAAATTAACACCGAGTTGTGCACAGAGTGTGTCGGGCATTTTGAGACATCTCAGTGCACGGAAGTGTGTCCCGTAGATTGCATCTTGGTCGATCCCAACCACGTAGAAACGCAAGAGCAGCTGCGCGATAGATTTCAGCAAATCACGGGCTAAAGCACTGTGGCGTTAGCGCTGACACTGTGGACAATAGCAGCTTGCGCGTTGGCCGATGGTTTTTGATTTAATGATGCCGTCGCAATGGTGACAAGGTTCGCCTGAGCGCCCGTACACGTTCAGTGATTGCGCGAAGTAGCCAGGCTGACCGTCTGAGTTGACAAAGTCCCGCAGCGTGGTCCCGCCTTGGCGGATAGCCGTGCCGAGCACCTCTTTGATCGCGCTCACCAAGACCACACACTCCGATAGGCTCACCCGTGCTCCCGCGCGTCCTGGCCGTATGCCCGCCCTGTAGAGTGCTTCAGCTGCGTAGATGTTACCCACACCCACCACGATGTGATTGTTCATGATCAGGTTTTTAACGGCGGCTTTGCGACCCTTGAGTGCCTGCTTCAAGTAGTCGGCATGGAAGTCTTCTCCCAAGGGTTCAGGGCCCAATTGAGACAGCAGCGGATGCTCGGCACCATCGTCAGTATCCCAGAGCACACAGCCAAATCGACGCGGATCATGCAGGCGTAAGATGTTGTCGTTGCTGAGGAAAAACTCGACATGGTCGTGCTTGCGCCGTGGTGTCGATGCATCGCACACGCGCAGGCTGCCCGACATGCCAAGGTGTATCAGCAGGGTGCCTTGCTCGGTGTGTATCAGTAAGTATTTGGCGCGGCGCGCAACCGCCTTGACAGGCAAATTTCGCAGTGCTGAGATTTGCGTTGGCACTGGCCAACGCAGGCGCGCGTCATGGACCTTGACGTGGCGGATCTCGCTGCCGTCCAGCCAGGGCGCAATGCCGCGTCGTGTTGTTTCCACCTCGGGCAACTCTGGCATCAGCGAGGCTCAGTGGTTGGCGCTAGCCCCAGCTCAACAAGTTGGTCGGGTGTGAGAGTCATCGCATAACGTGCGTTGAGCGGGTAAATGACTACCTGATCGGGCAAAGCAATGACCTCGAAGATACGATCGAGGTTATCCGATGAGGTGAGCACGATGCGCGGTGGCTCCTCCATGCTGGTTGCCGGGATGTCGTCTGGCGGCCAGGCAATAAAACGCGTGACCTGTTGCGTGTGCCACTTTGCCACGAGTGCGTGCGCGACATCGCCCGCCATATCCGGTGAACGCCATTCACCCGATGTTTTGTCCAATGTGTAGTGTGGGGTTTTGATCTTATCGGTACCCGGTGGGATCAGCTTCTTGTCGGCAATACCAGTGAGCCCCTGTTTGAGCATGGGGAAAATGATGTCTGGCACAAGCGCCACTTTGTCGCTCACCTGCAGGTAGCGACGCTCGCCTTTTGTACCCGGATGGCCAAAGAAGAAACGTTCATTATTGAGGGTGAGCGTCGCCTGTGCGGGTTCCAGGCCAACCTCAGCCAAGTTCAGTTCCGAGGTGTGATACAGGGTACCTTTGGGAACACTCAGGGTGGCCAGCAACACATTGATGCGCGTTGGGTCTGCCTTGCGTTCCCACGGTTGGGTGGCATACCAGCCGCCGGTGGTTTTATCGAGGACAACACGCGATGAGTCGGGTAGATCAATCTGTATACGAGTGACCTCGTCGCGCGACAGTGCCGCAAATGCCGGTGGATTCTCGTCGGGTTGGTTCCAGGGGCCTAGCCAAAGCAGCAGGGCGACCACAACTGACAGGGCGATCAGTGCAATTCGCATTTGGTGATGTTGACTGATTGGCATACTACCCGCGTCTCTGTTGTCGCCAGACTCCGCC
>DOIU01000281.1 GCA_003511825.1 Gammaproteobacteria bacterium
TGCTGACTGCCCGCGACCAACACATCGTGCGCCGTCATCACCGCTTTAATGCCCGAGCCGCAGACTTTGCTCACACCCGCGCACTGGGTATTCAGCGATAGACCTGCGCCTAAGGCCGCCTGCCGCGTCGGTGCCTGTCCCAGCCCTGCAGACAGGACATTGCCCATAAAAACTTCCTGAATCTCTTCACTGGCGATACCGGCACGCTCAACAGCGGCCCTGATCGCCGTGGCACCAAGCTCCGGTGCACTGGCCGCGCTGAGCGTCCCTTGGAAACCGCCCATCGGTGTGCGGGCGGCGCTGACGATAACAATAGGGTCATTGCTGTTCATGGTGTTCTCGCTCAAGGTACTACAGCTGTTCTTCTTGAATTGCCATCACAACATCGCTGGGCGCCAATGCAATACGCTTGTACGACTCTGCTCGTGGCAACACATGCGCCGCATAAAACTGGGCTGTTTTAATTTTTGCTTCTAAAAAGTCACGATCAGCATCTGCGCCGGCAAGATCGCGCTGCGCTGCAACCGCTGCTTTCGCCATCAACCAGCCACCCACAACCACGCCCGCCTGCATCAACATATTAAATGACGCAGCGCCATGGTGATCTGCATCGCTTCCCGCCTGCTGTATCAAGTGATCGACCGATGCTTGTAATGTTTCACGCCCCTCTGCCAACGCTGTGCGGACTGCTGCCAACGCGTCGCCGGATTCGGTGAGCTCCGCCTCCGTACTGGCAATGTCTTGCAACAACGACGTCATCGCCGAGCCATTGTCACGGAGCAATTTACGCTTCACAAAATCGCCCGCCTGAATACCGGTGGTACCTTCGTAAATCGTTAATATCCGCGCGTCACGATAATGCTGCGCCGCACCGGTTTCTTCTATAAACCCCATACCACCGTGGACTTGCACATTCAGTGAGGTGACCTCTTGACTGGTTTCTGTACACCACCCCTTAACCACAGGGATCAACAGGTCAACACGTGCCTGCGCCTCTGCGCGCGCTTGCGGGTCTTCGCCATGGTTCGCCTTATCAATTTCCGCTGCCGTTAAATACACCATGGCGCGCATGGCTTCCGTTTGTGACTTCATCAGCAGCAGCATGCGGCGCACATCCGCAAACTCCACAATGCGCAGTTTCTCACCCTGGGCATTTGATCCCTGCACTCGATCCATCGCATAGGCACGCCCCTGTTGATAAGCACGCTCTGAGATTGCCAACCCCTGCAACCCTACTTCCAAGCGTGCTTTATTCATCATGGTGAACATGCAGCGGATGCCTTGGTTTTCTTCGCCCACCAAATACGCGACCGCACCATCGTTATCACCAAAGCTCATGACGCAGGTCGGGCTGCCATGAATACCCAGTTTGTGTTCCAGGGACAGTGGGTGGACATCGTTTCGTGTACCAGGCTTGCCATTATCATCGAGCAGAAACTTCGGCACGAGGAACAAGGACAATCCATGTATCCCCTCGGGCGCACCATCCACGCGGGCAAGCACCATATGCACGACATTATCTGTCATGTCGTGATCACCCCAGGTGATGAATATCTTCTGCCCATACATCCGATATTGCTGACTGCCGTCAGCAGCTGTTTCAGGCACTGCGCGGGTTTTAATAGAGGCGAGGTCAGTGCCTGCCTGAGGCTCCGTTAAATGCATGGTACCGGCCCACTCACCTGTGACCATTTTTTCCAGGTACTGCTCCTTGAGTGAATCATTCCCGTGCTTCGACAAGGCAAGTACCGCACTTGCAGTAAGCATCGGACAAAGTGCGAACGCCAGACTTGCGGTATGCCACATTTCTTCCACCGGCGCCGCGAGTAAATCAGGCAGCCCTTGGCCACCGTATTCCGGGGCATAACTCAGGCTGGCCCAGCCACCTTCTACATAGCTGTTATAAGCGTCAGTAAAGCCAGGAGAAGGCTTGACGCTTCCGTCAACGAGTTGTGCACCTGCAGCGTCAGCACCGCTGTTTAATGGGGCAATTTGCGTTTCCGCTAGGCGTGCTGCTTCCTCGACAACGGCATTCACAATGTCCTGCGAGGCCTCCTGGTAAGCCTGTAATTCCTGCACGCTCTGCATATTCGCAATATGACTTAATACGAAGTGCATGTCCTTAATTGGAGCAGCGTAAACCGTCATTTTTTAACCTCCTTAAAACACTGAACCTAAGGCTACTATAGTCTAGTAGACGCAGCAAATAGATACTGTTATTCTCGGTCAAAACATAAACTCCGTATCATAAAAATGACTGCCATCGACTCTCTCGACACCTTTCCAAAAATACTGTTAGAGCGCTCTAAATCCTCGGCCAAAAAGCCGGCAATGCGGGAAAAGGATTTGGGCATTTGGCAAACCTGGACATGGCAAGAAGCCTTCCAGGAAATCAAGGCATTTGCCTGCGGCTTGTCGGCCATGGGGCTATCGCCCGGCGATAAGCTGATTATTGTCGGCGACAATCGGCCACGCCTGTATTGGGCGATGTCGGCAACACAGTGTGTCGGAGGTATTCCGGTACCCACCTATCAAGACGCTGTCGCGCAAGAAATGGCCTACGTCGTTGATCACTCCGATGCCATCGTCGCGGTCGTCGAAGACCAGGAACAAGTCGACAAGCTCCTGGAAATTCAACAGAGCTGCCCTCAACTCAAAACCATCATTTATGACGACGCGCGCGGCATGGATGACTACGACTTACCGCATGTCATGAGTTTCGAATCCGTGCAAGAGAAAGGTCGCGAGCTACTCAGCCAAAACGCCGACTTCTTTGAGACCACGATTGACCAAGGCAAGGGTGCAGACGAAGCCATCATGCTCTATACCTCTGGGACTACAGGCAAGCCCAAAGGTGTTATGTTGACCTACGACAATATGGTCATCACTGCACGCAATGGATGTAAACTCGAAAATTTGACCGAGAACGAAGAGACACTCGCCTACTTGCCCATGGCCTGGGTGGGCGATCATCTGTTCTCCTACGCGCAATCATACATCGCCGGTTTTTGTGTCAGCTGCCCCGAGAGCCCCGCAACGGTCCCGCATGATCTGCGCGAAATCGGCCCAACCTATTACTTCGCCCCGCCCCGTGTTTTTGAGAATCTGCTGACATCGGTCACCATTCGGATGCAGGATGCTGCACCGGTCAAGCAAAAAGTATTCAAGTACTTTATGGATGTGGCCAAAAACATCGGTGTTCGAATCCTTGAAGACAAACCGGTCTCACTGAAAGAACGGTTACTCTATAAGTTGGGTGACATCCTTGTATATGGACCCTTAAAAAACACGTTGGGCATGAGTCGTGTGCGCATTGCTTACACCGCAGGTGAAGCCATTGGTCCTGAAATCTTTGAGTTCTACCGGTCGCTTGGCATTAATATCAAACAGATTTATGGCCAAACCGAAGCGAGTATTTTTGTTACGGTGCAACCCGACGACCAGGTGCGCTCCGACACGGTCGGCATCGCGGCACCGGATGTTGAAATCACCATCGCCGACAATGGTGAAGTGCTCTACCGCAGTCCGGGTGTTTTTAAGAGTTACTACAAAAACGAAGAATCCACCAAAAGCACCAAAAATGACGAAGGCTGGGTATATACCGGAGACGCAGGCTTTTTTACCGACGACGGGCATTTGCGCATCATTGATCGCGCTAAGGACGTTGGCAAATTCAGTAATGGCAAATTGTTTGCGCCTAAATACATTGAGAACAAACTCAAGTTCTTTCCCCATATTCGCGAAGCGGTGTGTTTTGGCAACAGCCGCGACACCTGCACCGCCTTTATAAATATCGATATGGAAGCCGTAGGGGTGTGGGCAGAAAAGCAAAACATACCCTACGCCAGTTACCAAGAATTGGCGGCGAAAGAGCAAGTGTATCAATTGGTGCAGGACAGCATTGAGCAGGTGAACCGCGACCTCACCGACGACAGCATGCTGTCGCACTCCCAGATTTTCCGGTTCCTGATTTTGCACAAAGAACTCGACGCGGACGATGGTGAGCTGACGCGCACACGGAAGGTTCGCCGGCCCTTCATCGCCGAGCGCTATGGCGTGCTGATCGATGCATTGTATGACGGTAAATCGCAGTGCTTCATTGAGACAGAAGTCAGCTTTGAAGACGGCCGTACCGGAGCCATCTCTGCTGACCTCCACATACAAGACGTTAAAACCTACTCACTTGAGGAGGGAAAAACCGCGGCATGAGCACTACTCGAAACTTTAGCGATGTGTTGCTGAAGGTCGACAACGTCCACCTGTCTTTTGGCGGCGTTAAGGCACTCACCAACGTTAATTTTAATATCATGAAAGGCGAGATCCGCGCCATCATCGGCCCCAACGGCGCCGGTAAAAGCTCCATGCTCAACGTGATCAACGGCTTTTACCATCCTCAGCAAGGCACGATCACCTACAAAGGCGTCGCACGCAGCCAAATGAAACCGCACCAAGCGGCTGTCCAGGGCATCGCTCGCACGTTCCAGAACATCGCCTTGTTTAAGGGCATGAGCACATTGGACAACATCATGACAGGCCGGCTCCTGAAAATGAAAAGCGGCCTGCTGTCACAAGCCTTTTACTGGGGCAAATACGAAAAAGAAGAAACACAACACCGTCACAAGGTGGAGGAGATTATCGATTTCCTGGAGATCCAATCCATCCGTAAAACACCGGTGGGTCGTCTGCCCTACGGTTTGCAAAAGCGTGTCGAACTGGGTCGTGCACTCGCAGCAGAACCTGAACTCCTCTTACTGGACGAGCCCATGGCAGGGATGAATGTCGAAGAAAAAGAAGACATGAGCCGGTTCATCATTGAAACCAACGATCAACTCGGGACCACCATCGCTCTGATCGAACACGATATGGGCGTCGTGATGGATTTGTCCGATCGCGTGGTGGTGCTGGACTACGGGCGTCAGTTAGCGGATGGCACACCAGACGCAGTCCGCGGCAATCAGGCCGTCATCGACGCCTATCTCGGGGTTACGGAGTAAAGTCATGCAGGTTGAACGCAGTGTATACACAACAATCGGCGCCATGGCGCTGTTGATGACCTTCCTCCCTTGGCTCGCCGGCCAGTTTTCAGAGGACGTCTATTTTGAGTGGCCATTTTTTGTCGAGGTCGCTATTGGCGGCCTACTGTCTGGCGTCATGTATTCCCTGGTGGCACTCGGGTTTGTATTGATCTTCAAAGCCTCGGGCGTGTTTAACTTCGCTCAGGGCGCGATGGTGCTGTTCGCAGCCTTGTCGTTTGTCGGGCTCAAAGACTTAGGCGTCCCACTGTGGCTGTGCGTGATTCTCACCGCCGCGATCATGGCCGCCGTCGCTGTCGTCATTGAACGCGTGGTCTTGCGCCCCTTGGTCAACCAAGAACCCATCATTCTTTTTATGGTCACCATCGGTATCGCCTACATCTTGGACGGCTTTGGCCAAATCCTCTGGGGCGCCGAGGTCCGTATCCTCGACATTGGCCTGCCCGATGAACCCAGCTTCTTTTTCGATGGCAAAATTCTCATCAATCAGTTCGACATCTTCGCCGCCTTGATCGCGGCGGCATTGGTCGCGGCGTTGGTGGTGTTCTTCCAATACACGCGCATCGGTCGCGCCCTGCGTGCCGTGGCTGACGATCACCAGGCCGCCATGAGCGTCGGCATCCCGCTGCAACACATTTGGGTGGTGGTATGGACGGTCGCCGGTTTGGTCGCA
Source organism: Gammaproteobacteria bacterium (assembly GCA_003511825.1). GTDB lineage: Bacteria > Pseudomonadota > Gammaproteobacteria > Granulosicoccales > Granulosicoccaceae > UBA7957. The sequence goes on from DOIU01000281.1 coordinate 5,707, forward strand.
CTGGTCGCCGGCGTCATGTGGGGCAGCAAACTCGGCGTGCAGTTTTCACTCGCCCTGATTGCACTTAAGGCTTTACCGGTCTTGATTCTCGGCGGCTTCACCTCTATCCCGGGCGCCATCATCGGCGGCCTTATCGTGGGGGCTGGCGAAAAGATCTCTGAGGTCTTTCTTGGGCCTTTGGTTGGTGGCGGTATTGAAGATTGGTTTGCCTACATGCTCGCACTGGTGTTTTTGGTGTTCCGTCCACAAGGCCTGTTCGGCGAAAAAATCATAGAAAGGGTGTAAAACTATGTTCTACCGTGAAGCCGGACAATTCAAAACCAGCTACCACGCTGATCAGGCGATTTTCCCCATACGCCAAGATTTGTATTTTTACTTCATATTGATGGGCGTCGCGTTCATTGGCGTGCCGCTATTGGCGAGTGAGTATTTTCTCTCCACGCTGATGTTGCCATTTTTGATTTTGAGTCTGGCCGCACTTGGCTTAAACATACTCACCGGCTATGCGGGCCAACTCAGTCTTGGCACGGGCGGTTTTATGGCAACGGGGGCATTCGCCGCCTATAAATTGTCCACCGCCTTCCCCAATATGCATCTGCTTGTCGTCTTTCTACTATCGGGTGTGGTTTCTGCCGGCGTCGGGATTTTGTTTGGCATCCCTTCGTTGCGCATCAAGGGTTTTTATCTCGCCGTGGCCACGCTGGCCTCCCAGTTCTTTTTAATCTGGATGTTCAATAAATTCGGCTGGTTTACCAACTACAGCGCCTCGGGCGTGATCAGTGCACCGCCGCGCACCGTGTTTGGGGACGTCTTTATCACCGGGCCCAATGCAGGCCCGATAGCCAAATACCTGTTCTGTTTGTCCATCGTCGTGGTCCTGGCACTGATCGCGAAAAATCTCACGCGCAGTAACATTGGCCGTGAGTGGATGGCCATCCGTGACATGGATATCGCGGCGGAAATTATCGGTATTCCGATGCTGAAAACCAAACTGATCGCCTTTGCCATCAGTTCCTTTTATTGCGGCGTTGCCGGCGCGCTCTGGGCGTTCATGTACACCGGCTCGGTCGAGCCCTTGGCCTTTGATGTCAACCGCTCGTTCCAGGTGCTGTTCATAATCTCCATCGGCGCCCTCGGAAGCATAAGGGCCCCGTTCCGGGGCGCGGGGTTTTTGTGCTGGCTACCTTTTTT
>DOIU01000444.1 GCA_003511825.1 Gammaproteobacteria bacterium
GGCCGGAAAAACCCTGGATGCCGTTCACGGCAGAGCAAACCCTGTCTGCGACTGAGCCGGCCTTTTGCTGGCGAGCAACGTTCACCATGGCCCGGATCATTCCTGGGGTTGTCGTTGATCGGTTTGAAAACGGGCGAGGGCACTTGGATGCGAAGCTGCTTGGCCTGATTCGGGTCGCTCATGGCGAAGGGCCGACCATCGACCGCAGTCAGCTCCAGCGTTATCTGGCAGAAATCGTCTGGTGCCCCATGGCACTTTTGCACAACCAGGCGTTGAGGTTCCAGGTCTTATCGCCGAGGTGTGTGCGCCTTGCTGTGCGCGATGAAGAGACCTACGTTGATCTGCTGTTTGATGCGGACGGGGATATCTGTGGGGTCAAGACGCTCACCCGTTATCGTGGCGCCACAATGCAGCCATGGCAAGGACGGTTCGCCGAGTACCGCGTGCTGGAGGGTGTGCGAATCCCGACCTTGGGGGAGGTGTGGTGGCAGGCACCCGAAGGGCGATTTGTCTATTGGCAAGGAAAGATATTGCGCTTTTCGCTCGAATGAAACTGCTTTTACACGCCCCAATGGGCTTGCAATTGACCGGAGATGGCATTGTCCATCGCGGTTAACCAATCATTGACGACGGACTTCGAGATACTGTTGGGTGTGGCGTAGAGTGAGAACACTGCGAGTTCCATATCGACCAGGATGGGGGCGGGTTGTTTGTCGGTTGGCGCGATCATTAAAACCGGCCGCCTGAAACTCGGCATCGGTTCTGCCTCAACGCTTTGGTCGATGGCCCAGCAAAAGTCGGTATTTTTGAGGCGAATGGTTTCGTTGAAGTAAAAGCCAAGATCGGCGATCATGGCATAGACAGTGTTAGGGCCGTGCTTGCCACTGGCCAACCAGTCGCGTACCGAGGTGCGTGTGCCCCCCGTGAGCAACGGCCATTCTGCGTAAGCCCAGCGGTAGATGGCTTCTACCGCGTCTGCATAGTGCATCTCCCGCGACAATTCGGGCAACTCAATGCCCGCGTGTTCGGCGAAAAATGCCCGAAGAGCAGTGACCCGCGTCTGGCCGTTGGCCAATAAGTCCTCAAGATTATCATTCGCCTGCTCAGCGGATAGCTTACCGGGATCACCCGCGTGGGGCGGGCAGTACGCTGGGTAGTGGCTCAGGGCTGCCCGCAGCGCAGACGATACCTGCGTGCGACTTTTTTTTGAAAACCATCCGCTGAACATCAATTGCGTCCTAGCCCTTATGACCACCAACTCCTGACGCTGTCGAACAAGCGTTGTCCGAGATTTTCGGCCATGACAGCGCCGCCAATGCCGCCGATGATACCGCCAACGACGGTGCCGACGCCAGGCATGATCGCCGTGCCGATGGCGGCGCCTGTGGCAGCACCACCCCAGCCGCCCACGGCGCCTGTCGCGAGCCCAGTGACGGTTCGACCCGTCTCAACGCCGATGCCACCGTCGCGGTAGATGGCTTGCCCAACCTCAATGGCGTCCACGGCCATGCCCACCGGGCGCGCGACTCTGCCGACAACTTCCAGGGTTTCACCGGCTGCGCGCAGTGCTCGGTTTTGCGCCAGCGCGTCCGCATCCTTGATGGCTTGGGCCTGAACGCTGGCCGTACCGGTGGTGGTTAAGGAGACGCGGCCGACTTTGGATTCGATATCGATACGTTGACTGTAGCGTGGATCATCCGCCGGTATTTCGACCACCACATCCACGCGTCGCGTACCGCGTTCGGGATTGTAGGAGCGTCCTTGGGCGATATCGGTGACGGCCGCCGAGGTCTGCTGCAGCGGCGTGCGCGTGTCTTGTACTACCTCTGTGCTCACGACGGCGGATGGGTGAGCGGCGTAACGGTCAGCAATGGCATCGCGCGCGAGCGCGCCATTGGTGTTGTTGGCCGACTGCACCGGCACGCCGGCACTGCGGTCAAGCGCACCGGTCGGGACAGGGTTGGCGCTCGGGTCTACCGTGATACCGCGCGAAGACAAAAAGTCGCTGGCGTTGGCGGTAAATCCGCTTTTGCCAGTGTAGGGGCTGGTGGTGCTCTCCCAGCGTTTCTCGAGGGTCGGATTGTCCACCAGCGTTGCGCGGCCGGCTTGTTGTATACCATGCGCGGCCCCCGCCGCACTGCCGGGCAAATCCACGCCCGCTGGGGCAGCGGCGGAAGGTTCCGGCTCAGGCTCTGGCGTGTCCACCTCCGTTTCGTCGACCTCGGGGTCATCTACCGCGGCTGTTGTGGCGTTGAGTGATTCGGTGGCGGCTGCGCCGTCTGCTTGCCCCGCGTCAGCAGTGTCTTTGGCATTGCCATTGTCGCGCGACTCACCTTCTGAGCCGTCGTCGTCGTTTTTGCTGATTTCCTTGTCAAAGCTGTCGACACTGCCTTGATCCGCGCCTTTGGCGCCACCGGCGCCTGCGCCTGTGTCACGATCGCCAGAACCGCCGACATCACTGCTCTTATCCGATGCATCCGAACCTTCGACTGCCATTGTTCTCCTCTCCTGTGGTTGGTATTTCGCCTGGCGCCAGATTTCGTTAGTGTGTACTGACTGAGCAGTGATGCTAGCGAGGAAAGCGGCGTGCGGATAGTGAGCGGTCGATATAGGCCGTTCGTTATAGGCAGGTGGTTGAGTGGCGCTAGAATGCGCACCCATGCCAGTGCACTGAGAGGGTTCGGGTCCTTCTGCTGCCGGGTAATCCGGCATAAAATGTCGGCATGCCTCTCGTGATCTCTCAGCCACCGTGTGGTGATAGACCACAAGGGTCGATAACAATAAGCAACCGTCGTGTGAGCACCGTGCATAAGATGAACAGGATCGCCCTCGTACTCAGCCTCTGGGTATCGTCATTCGCCATCGCCGCAACGCCTGGACGTTCAAGTCCTGTGGTGGTGGTGGATGTCACTGAGCACACCCTTGAGCAAGAAATTTCGCTCTCCGGCACGGTTGAAGCCTTGCAGCAATCACGGTTGTCCTCGCGTGTGGCTGGGGTGGTTGACGAGGTGTATGTCACCGAGGGCAGTTGGGTAGAGGCGGGACAGAAGCTGTTCATGCTCAACAGCGCGATTGCCAGGGTAGAGGTTGCGACGGCCAAGGAATTGGTAGCCGAGGCCAGCGCACTCCATAACGATGCCCAGCGTCGCGTGGCGGAGAATCGATCGCTGGCAGACAGCAATCATGTGGCGGCGACAGCGTTGGCGACGGCTGTGGCGGAGGCCGAAGCCGCGAGTGCCACGTTGGCGCGCCGACGCAGCGAGCTACAGCGCTTGCAAGTGCTGCTGGATCGACACACGCTGACCGCGCCTTTTGCTGGCATCATTGCCGAGAAAAATGTGGCGGTGGGGCAGTGGATCACGGCGGACGCACCCGCGTTGCAGCTGGTGGCTTTGGATGACCTTCGCATTCGTGCGGCCGTGCCACAGCAGTACGTTGCTCAGCTTGGCCAAGATGCGCGCGCGCGTGAACGTAGACGCGTTGCCGGGCGAGACCTTTGCCGGTACGGTCACGGCGTTGGTCTCTGTCGGCAGTGCCCAGACGCGCAGCTTTCCGGTATTGATCGATATGGACAACCGTCAGCGTCGCCTCGCACCGGGCATGTCGGCGCGGGTGTTTGTGGCCTTGCAGGCCCGGCAGTCCGATGTGTTGGTGGTGCCCCGAGACGCCTTGGTGTTGCGCGCTGATGGCAGTCGCATTGTGTGGCGCGTCCGTGAAGAAGACGGGCAGTATCGCGCGTATGCGTCCAACGTGTTGATCGGGCGCGCGCTGGGCGATCAGGTGGAGCTGCTCGACAGCGACTTGTCGCCTGGGGATCGGATTGTCTTATTGGGCAACGAGAATCTACGTCCGGGGCAGGCCGTCCATTTCGATGCACCGTCCACGGACTTGTAGGGGGATGTGATGTTCCGCTTTTCGCTCGAAAAACCCATCATCCTCGCCGTTGCGATTCTGATGTTGACCCTGTTTGGTGTGTTGGCGATTTTTAAAGTGCCGGTACAGATGATTCCAGACCTGGATGCGCGACTGATCAGTGTAACCACAGGGTGGTCGGGCGCTTCGCCACAAGATGTGGAAAAAGAAATCCTCATTCCACAAGAGCAGTACCTCACGCGGATTCCGGGATTGGAGCGCATGATTTCGTCGGCCAGCACCGGCCGAGCCGAGATTGAGCTGGAATTTCCCTACAGTATCTCGATTGAGGAAGCGCTGCTGAACGTGAACAACGCGCTCTCGCAGGTGTCGAGCTATCCTGAGAATGTTCGCCAACCCCGGATCCGAGCTGAATCGTTATCGTCTAATTCGTTCATGTTCTATCGCCTGACGTCCATCGGTGGCGATTTTACCGAGGACGACGTTATCGCTTTGTATACCTGGGCGGAGATACATGTCAAACGCCCCATGGAACGTGTGCCGGGTGTGTCATCCGTCGGTCTCTGGGGGGCGCGGAACGTCAAATTAAAATCTTTGTGGACCCGCTCAAGCTGGCCGAGCGCAATATTCGTCTGCTGGATGTGCGCAACGCGATTCGCGCGCGTAACCGCTACGTCTCGGGCGGCGATTTAGACAGCGGGAAACGGCGCTACCTGTTGCGTACCATTGGGCGCTTTGAACACGTTGAAGAGCTGAACGATCTGGTGATCGCAGAACGTGACGGGGTCTTTGTGCGTTTGCGCGATCTCGGTCATGCAGAACTCGGCTATGCCGAAGTGCGCAGTTTCTCGTATGCAGCCGGCAAACCGCAGCTGTCGTTCGCCATCAATCGCCAGGTGGGCAGCAATGTCATCGAGATCAAGCAGGCCATGCTGGCGACGGTTGCTGAGCTCAACGCTGGCATTTTGCAGGAGAAAGGGCTGACGCTGATTTTGTCGTCCGATGATGTCGTCTATGTGCAAGATGCCGTCAAAGTGGTGCAACGCAATCTGGCGATTGGTGCCGGGCTTGCTGTGATCGTGCTATTTTTGTTTTTGCGGTCATCGTCCGGCACCTTGATCGGCGCCATGGGGATTCCGATCTGTACCGTGGCCGCGTTTCTCGGTTTACTCATGACCGGGCGCACCATCAATGTGATCTCGCTGTCGGGTGTGGCGTTCGCGATTGGGATGACACTCGACAACAATATCGTCGTCGCCGAAAACATCTACCGCCATCTCAGCCTGGGCAAATCACGTTTTGACGCGGCGTTAAAGGGCGTGAGAGAAGTCTGGCCGGCGGTATTGGCATCGACCTTGACCACGGTGTGTGTGTTCTTGCCGATCATTTTCATCCGCGAAGAAGCAGGGCAGTTGTACTCGGATATCGCCATCGCGATTTCGGCGGCAATCCTGATGTCCATGCTGGTCGCGATCACCCTGGTACCTGCCGCAAGCAGCCGTTTTCTGTCCGTGCGCCCTCAGACCACCCGCAGTCCCGGTCGATTGGATCGCCTGGGCAAGACGGTGGCTGGCTGGATTCTGTCACTGGTCCATTGGCTGGTGGCGGGTTTCGCGCGATCCTTGAGCGTGATTGTCGCCGTGCTGCTGGCCACTGCGAGTATTCTGTATTTCCTCACCCCCAAAACGGAGTACTTGCCA